>CAZDQR010000043.1:0-15413 GCA_964507315.1 uncultured Roseivirgaceae bacterium | reverse complement strand
AAAATTAATTTAATTAATTCTAAAATAATGATAATTTATAACTGCCATACGCACACGTTTACTATAGACCATGTGCCTCGTAAATTTATTCCTCGTATTGCCACTTGGCTTGCAAGAAAAAAAGGCGTTAGAAGATTTGCCAGAAGACTTTTTCCATTTACCGACCGAGACCTCATAGACCGCTACATTAACTTTTTCGAGGTCTCCCTTCTAGGCTCACAAGCAGCTGTATTTAAAAAACTAAAAGGCTTTTACCCTCAAGGCCAAACCGATCAAACAAAGTTTATTGTACTCCCGATGGATATGGCCTTTATGTTGGCCGATAAAGTGCCTGTATCTCTTGAGCAGCAACATGAAGAACTTGCTGAAATAGCAAACTCCGATAATGCCTGTATCCCCTTTATTGGGGTTGACCCTCGTAGAGAGTTCGTGCGCGAAATGGTTATGGAGTTGCACACCACCAAGCAATTTAAAGGCATTAAGCTCTACCCTCCGATGGGGTATTACCCTAATGATGCAAGGCTTACTCCTATTTATAAATATGCCGAAGAACACAAGCTACCCATTATGGCACATTGCTCCCGTGGGGGAGTGAGTATTAAAAAGGTGACAGATGAGATGCTACAAGAGCCCAACCCACTTGGGAGACCCGTGGTTAAAATGAAAGCCAAACTTTTCTCAGATATCTATACCGACCCTGCCAATTACGATTCCATTGCTACCCAATACCCTACCTTAAATATTTGCCTAGCACATTTTGGAGGCGATGGTGATTGGGATAAATACCTAGAACACTCTTGGCACCCGGGCGACCCTGAAGAAAGTAAATCCTGGCTTTCGGTAATACTCGACTTAATTCAAAAACACGATAATATCTATACCGACATCTCCTCTACCCTTTTTCAAAAGGATTGCTATATGGATTTGCTGTTGGTATTACTCGAAAACAAAAAAGTACGAGAGCGCGTACTCTTTGGCTCCGATTATTATATGATGGAGCGTGTAAAATCGCAAGAGCGAGAAATGGCCCTTAAAATCCGAAGCCGATTAGGCCCAACCCTATTTAAGCAAATAGCAGAAACCAACCCTAAAAGGTATTTGGGGATTGATAAGTAAAAAACTAGTAGGAATTATAGTTAAAAGATGAATTACAGCGTGTGAATTAATTGCTTAGTAACAGGCCAGACAGCAGTTAGTTCTGTATTTTAGTATGAAAAGAAAAATAATAGTATGAAAAAATATTTTTGGGTAATTATGCTTATGCTGTATATTATTAGTGTTTCACTTTTTTTTGCAAATCTTTATGGCGGTAAAGATTTGTCTAATTTTTCTTCATGGCAAATAACTTTCATTGCTATTCAATCACTAGTGGGTGGAGCCATTCCTCTTTTTTACCCTATTTATAGGCATATTAAAGTAAGGAGAAGAGAAAAATTATTAAAAACCAATAACAACGTATAGCAGAACTTAGAACTAAGCCTTTCTTACAAACTCAGACTTGATAGACATAGAACCAAAGCCTTCGATTTTGCAGTCAATATTATGGTCGCTATCTACAAGTCGTATGTTTTTAACTTTAGTTCCAGATTTTATAGGCTTAGGAGCTCCTTTTACTGGGAGAGTTTTAATCATAATAACCGAATCTCCCTGTTGTAGCACATTACCGTTCGAATCCTTTACAACAAAACCAGCTTCTTCGGCTTCGGCTGCTTCCTCAGCAGGGTTCCATTCATGAGCACACTCGGGGCAAACTAATAAGGAATCCATTTGGTAGGTATATTCGCAGGTACACTTTGGGCAAGGAGCTAATTCTTCAGACATAATGTTCATTTTATATGCCTCAAAAATATAATTTTAAAATAGATTTCTAACAGATAGTTATGCAGTATTAAACAGCCTTGCAGTTATTAATATAATCAGCTAGTAAGTAGTTAATTAATTTTGAAGCTTCTTAAAAAAATGGCAGAGTGTATCAAACAGCTCAACTGCTAACTTTTACATAGCGATTCCTGTTTTGCACTACCACTCAACACAGATTTACATTATTCTATATAATAGAAAAATAACATTGTTATCTTGTGCAATTATTATAAACCAACCTTTGATATGCAGCTTACAATTAACAACTTAACAAAAACTTATAAAAATGGTGTTAAAGCCATAGATAACCTTAACCTAGAAATTGGTACAGGCATGTTTGGCTTACTTGGCCCAAATGGGGCAGGAAAATCATCGCTTATGCGCACAATTGCTACTTTACAAAGCCCAGATTCTGGGAGCATTACTTTTGGCGATATTAATGTGTTGGAGGATCAAATGGAGTTGCGTAAGTTGTTGGGTTATTTACCCCAGTCGTTTGGTGTCTATCCTAAAATGTCGGCTGAGGATTTATTAGATTACTTTGCTACGCTTAAGGGAATTGGCTCTAAAGAAGACCGTGCAAAAATCATAAAAGAAGTATTAGAAATTACAAATTTATACGAGGTACGTAAAAAGCATGTTGCTGGCTATTCTGGTGGAATGAAACAACGATTTGGCATTGCTCAGTTACTATTAAATTCGCCCAAACTCATAATTGTTGATGAGCCAACAGCGGGCTTAGACCCTGCCGAACGTAATCGCTTTTTAAATGTATTAAGAGAAGTTGGTTCTAACTGTACGGTTATTTTTTCTACCCATATTGTGGATGATGTAAAGGAATTATGCCACGAAATGGCCATTTTAAATGGTGGCAAAATATTACAACACACCACTCCTACCAAAGCAACACAAGAAATTGAAGGTCAAATTTGGATTAAGAAAATTGAGCGTGATGACCTAGAAGCCCACGAAGCTAGCTTTAATGTGTTGTCTTCTAACTACAATCCAGACAATAGCTTAAACGTAAGGGTGCATGCACTTGAAAAACCCTCGAATGGCGAGTTAGCAGAAGGTTTTAATTCAGCACCCTCACAATTAGATGATGTTTATTTTATTGCTTTAAAGGCTGACCAAGCTGTTGAAGCATAATCAATTATCATTCATCTAAAAAACCACACTTATGTTTTCTACCATATTTAAACACGAACTAAAGCATTGGTTTAAGCAACCTAGCTTTTACATTTACTTGGGCATTTTCTTTGCACTCGCAATTTTAATCTCCGCTAGCGCTGCCGGCTTTTTCGATTCCTTAACTACTACTACAGGCTCTTCTAAGATTATTAACTCTCCTATCGCCATAAATGGATTTATAAATGGCATTACCATTTTTATTTTCTTCTTATTCCCATCCATAATTGGAGCTTCCATTTATAGAGATTATAAAAGTGAGATGCACACTATTTTATACTCCTACCCTTTTAGCAAAGCCAATTATCTGTTTGCTAAGTTTTTAAGCTCCTTTATAATTGTGTTGCTTATTGTACTGTCGGTTTGTGTGGCCATGTTTATTGGGTATCGTTTACCCGGCACCAACCCCGATATTGTAGGCAGTTTTAATTTTATGGCTTACCTACAAGCTTATGCAGTGTATGTAATTCCTAATATTTTCTTATTTGGTGCTATTGTATTTGCCGTTGTCACGTTCTCACGCAACATTGCTGCAGGGTTTATCACAGTCGTGCTGTTTATGTTAATTCAAGGTATTGTAGAAACAATATTGGCCGATCCTGATTATCGCTTCATCTCTGCCCTACTAGATCCTTTTGGTGGCGGAGCCGCTAATTACTACACTAAATACTGGACTGTTGCAGAGCAAAATGAACAGTTACTTCCAATTCAAGGGGTTATCATTTATAACAGATTGATTTGGTTAGGCATTTCATCTCTTATTTTCGGTTTCGTTTATAAGTACTTTTCATTCTCACAAAATGCAATTTCATTTAGCTTTAGAAAGAAAAAAGGTGTGCGAAGTACAAAACAAAATTTTGGAGGAATTACCAGAGTAATCTTACCCAAGGTTAATTTCAATTTTAGTTTTGTTCAAAACTTAAAAACCACTTGGCGATTATCCAACATAGATTTTAAATACATTGTTACAAGCTGGCCATTTTTAAGCATTGTGCTGGTTGGGCTTATGTTTATATTAATAACAGCTATGGTACTTGGTGAAGTATTTGGTACTAAAACACTCCCTGTTACTTGGCAAATTCTACTTATACCTGGTAATAGCTTCTCGCTCTTTATTAATATCACTACTTTTTTATATGCTGGTATGCTTGTGCATAGAGGCAATATGGCAAAGGTTGATAACTTAATAGATGTTACACCTATCCCTAACTGGACATTATTAGCATCGAAATTTATAGCCTTGCTTAAAATGCAATTGGTTTTATTGCTCGTTATTTTAGTTGGCGGAATTTTAATTCAGGTATACAATGGCTATTATAAATTTGAAATTGGCCATTATTTATTCGAACTCTATGGTCTCAAGTTTATTCACTTTGTTGTTTGGGCTCTTATGGCCTTATTTATACAAACATTAATTAGAAATCCATACTTAGGGTTATTTGCACTTCTTGTGATTTCAATTGGCATCCCATTTTTAAGTCAAATTGGTGTTGAGCAATCTGTATTTAAGTATAATACAGGTTCTAGTTATGCCTTTTCCGATATGAATGGGTACGGAAGCTCCATTTCTAATTATTTAGTTTATAAATTTTATTGGCTATTAGCAGGCAATGTGCTTTTAATAATAGCTGGTTTGTTTTGGGTTCGTGGTATTCCTCACTCACTTAAAGAGCGATTGCAAATTGCTAAATCACGATTTAAGGGTAAAACAGTGATTGGCTTTGCTGTTTTACTCGTAACTTTCTTATCTCTAGGGTTTAGAATTTATTACGAAAACAATTTCTTAAACGAACGTATTTCTAGTAATGAGAGAGAGAAACGACAAGTAGAGTGGGAAAAGAAGTATAAACGCTACGAGCATACCATTCAGCCTAGAATTGTCGCTGTAAATGCCAATGTAAACATCTTTCCAAACGAACTAAATTTTGATGCAGATGGCACGTATTTAATGGTAAACAAATCGAATCAAGCCATTGATAGTATTTTGCTTGATCATAATAACTACCCAAGTACGTTCGAGTTTGATCTGCCCAATACCTTAGCAATGGAAGATTCGGTGTATAATTTTGATATATACATATTGGCATCTCCACTGCAACCTGGTGACAGTTTAACGCTTACGTTTACAGTGCATAATAGAGCAAATACGTTTTTACGCAATCATTCGCCTGTAAGAGGTAATGGTACGTTTATTAATAATGGTCAAATTTTTCCATCATTAGGTTATTCTACTGGAGGCGAAATGCAGGATGATGAGACACGTAAGAAGTACGATCTTCCGAAGAATGAACTCCAACCTTACCCAACAGACACTACAGCCTTAGGTAATACCTACATTGCTAAAGATGCTGATTGGATAGATTTTGAAGCTACCGTTAGTACATCCGAAGATCAGATAGCTATTGCACCTGGCTATTTGCAAAAAGAATGGGTAAAAGAGGGTCGCAGGTATTTTCATTATAAAATGGATAGCAAAATCTTAAATTTCTATGCGTTTAATTCTGGTCGTTACGAAGTAGTAAAAGACAAATGGAATGACGTAAACCTAGAAATTTATTACCATAAAGGACACGAGTATAATTTAGAGCGATTCTTTGCAGGAATTAAAGCATCACTCGACTACAACACAAAGTATTTTAGTCCTTATCAACATCGTCAAGTGCGTATTATTGAATTTCCTAGAACTGGAGGGAGTTTTGCACAGTCCTTCCCAAATACACTTCCATTTTCGGAAGGAATTGGGTTTATTGCTGATGTAGATACCACAAGTGAAGGTGGGGTGGATTACCCATTTGCGATCACAGTACACGAAGTGGCTCACCAATGGTGGGCGCACCAAGTAATTGGAGCTGATGTGCTAGGTGCTACTATGCTCTCAGAAAGTTTATCGGAATATGTTTCTTTAAAAGTACTGGAGCACCAACACGGAGCTGATAAAATGCGCAAGTTCTTAAAAGATGCTTTAGACAAATACTTGCGGTCTAGAACAGCCGAAAAGAAACGCGAAAATGCTTTAATGTATAACGATGGGCAAGCCTATATTCGTTACCAAAAAGGCTCTTTAGTTTTTTATGCCTTAAGTGATTACATTGGTGAGGATAGTTTAAATATGGCTTTGAAACGCTATATCAATAAAGTTAAGTTTCAAGAACCTCCTTATACAACCTCTATCGAAATGGTGGATTATATAAGAGAAGTTACGCCAGACTCCTTACAGTATGTAATTAAAGATATGTTTGAGACTATTACGCTCTACAAAAATAGAATCGTAGAAGTTAAGTCAACAGAGCTAGATAATGGCAAGTACCAAGTTGATATTGAGTTTAATGTAAGCAAGTATAGAAACGATGAAAAAGGTAAACGTTACTTTGCTGAAAACGGAGCTGATTCTATTTCGTATAAAACCGAAAAAATGAGAAAGCCTCTTTACTCTGTGGTATTGGCCGACTATATTGATATTGGCATTTTTGGTGAAGAAGAGGATGAAGATGGAGACAAAAAGGAAGTAGAGTTATACCTTAAAAAGCATAAGATTACTGTCATAAATAATAAAATTACCATCATCGTAGATCAAAAACCTACCGAAGTGGGAGTTGATCCTTATAATAAACTTATAGATACTGATTCAGACGATAATAGGCGAGAATTATAATCTAAAACAATCCACTATTGTGCTTCGGTATCTTAAATAAGTTACAGAGGCACAGTAGTATTTTTCTGATAATCATATTACATGATTTCACAACTCAATCATTAACATTTCAATGTATCCGTACTAGTACTGATGTATATTCACCCCCTAATGGGTATTTTACCTTAGTTCAGCTTTATCGATTTTTGTTATCTTGCAGACAAAAACAAATTGGTAAAAATGAAGACATTATACAGCGTTTTATTATTGGTGCTTTTAGCAGGTATAAGCTCCCCAAATCAAGCAATTGCACAAGATTGCAGTAGTTTCGATGACTGCTATAAAAAAGCAAAGGATCATCGCAAATACGAAGGCAGTATTACCTTACTAACCAAGGCAATAAAATTTGCTAAAAAAGATAAAGAGCAACTCGGAAAAGCCTATTACTTACGAGGAAAATATCGTTACAAGCTTATCAAAGGGGAAGACAAAAAGGCTATAAAAGCATGTGAGATGGACTTAGAGGCTTCTCTAGAGAATAACCCCTCCTACTATTGGGCTAAAGATTATCTCATCAACCTTTATCTGTACAAACAAAAGGACTATAAAAAAGCAAAAAAATATATTGATAACTTATTAATTGAAGAGCCCGATAATGCCTATCTACATTATGAGTATGGTGCTTATTATGGAGTAACAACGCAATACAATAAAAGACTAGAGGAATATAAAATTGGATATGATTTAATCGTAGAAAATAAAAATTCTGCCAAAGAAGTAAGTAAGTGGGATTTAGCGGCAATTGTACAATGGTATATTTATATGTTTAGGTATGAACAAGGCAAATTAGTCTACGACTCTGAAACATTGGCTTTATTAGAAAAAGGAGCTGCGGTCCTTCCTGGAGTTTCTTATATTCATGGTGAATTAGCACAAGCCCAATTCGACAATAATCAAACTGACAAAGCCCTAATAACAGCAAAAAAAACGTTTGCCTTAGAAACTAAAGGGGAAGAAAAAAGTCCTGGAGCCTTATTCGTAATGGGCTATGATGATTTTATCAATTTCGATTATAAATCAGCTGCAAATAAATTTGAAAGGGCCATTAAGAATCGAAAGAAAAAGCAAAGCGACAAATTGCACCCTGCCTACGAGTTTTATTATAATGCAAGCAGGTATGAGACACTGTATTACGGATCAAACGATAATTGGAAAAATGCAGAAGGCTCAATGAAAGAAGGGCTAAAAAAAGCCATAGAATTAAGTAAGGGCACCTCATACGAATCATTAATTCCTAAAATGGAAGAGTACCTAGCTAAAGTTGAAGAGCACAGCAATGAACTAGCACGAAGAATTGGATTAGCAAACGCTAAATATTTTGATGAATTCAGAGCCAACTTTAGCCAATTACCCAATGGCTATACGCTAGATTATAACACCTTAACAGGGAGAGACATTTCTGGTTTGCGAATGATTGATCACTATTTTCCAAGATCTAGTAATTACAGTGCTATTGGCTTGGTAGCCAAAGGAAGTGCAGGTTATGTATTTCTTATTATGAATAAAGATGTGCGTAGTGCCTACTTAGAGCAGATTGATTTTGTTATCCTAATCACTGATGCCTATGGCAATTTAATTGAGAAAAATACTGCCGCCTATAGTCAAATTGATAATGGCCAAGTAAGTGTAAAAGGCTGGTTTAAACTAAGCACAGATGGAGTTAATTATAAGTTCGATTGCCAGAATGAAACGGTTTATAATGGAGAGTTAAAACAATGGACTGTAGAAGGAAACTGCAATGAATAGATTAAAATCAATCCTCGTATTATTCCTATTAATGGCAGTCAGCCAAGGAGCCATTGGTAATATGGCACAGCCTCAATACCTAGAACAGTTTAAAACAATATCTGGAAATCCATTTTTAAGTGAGTTTGTCGATATTACTAACGAAGAGCTACATATTAAAATTCATCCTGGTTTTGAATCAGCTACCTACACCATTAAATACCATATATATTCGGCTAAAGACGGACTTCAAATTCCACTGCTCTTTATTGCCAGTGATTATGCCAGTGACTTTACGGTTAAAATTGATGGTAAAGAGATCTTCTTAATTCCTATTCCAAAAGAACTAGGGTCTATTGAGGGCACAAAGTTTAGCGACTTTTTAAGCATTTTTGGTAAAGGCGAAAACAATAATTATAGTACTTCAGAACAGATAGACTTAGATTTTTATGTTACGCTTAGAGACATGCTTTATTTTGAAACAGATATTGCAACGGGAGCCCATACTATAGAAATTAGTTATAAAGCCAGTCAGTTTATTTCTCAAGATGGGTTGGTTAAAAACTATAGCTTCCGCTATGCCCTCTCTCCTGCCTTGTATTGGAAATCGTTTGGCACACTCGATCTAACTATTGATGCTAGCGAATTTGAGGAAGCCATTGAAACAAATGTAGGCGAATCAAACTCGGGCAGTTTGGCGGGCGTAGCCCAATGGCAGTTTGCAGAAATGCCAGTTGAAGTGCTTAACATATCATACTCCCCTCCAATAAATGGAGCGGCCAAACTTTTAATTAACCTAGGAACCGTAAATTTTACTTATATTCTAGGTTTTGTGCTTTTTGCACTGCATTTGTTTTGGATGTATTCCTACCGTGTAAAAAACATTAACGCGAAAATTACCTTTCCCGTTGTTGCAGGCAGTTTTATAGTGCCGCTCTTCTTTGCACTGTCTGGCTTTATACATTATTATATCACCAGTATATTCCTTGGCGAACACGCAGGAACACTCTACGGATCAGGCTATTTCTATCTTGCCTTAACCTACCCTTTTATGATAATAATTTATGGGCTACTAATTTGGTTCATTGATTTACTATTCAAAAAAAACATTAACACTAATACTCCATAATGAAAAAATCAATTGTACTTCTTCTCTTAAGCATTTCACTGTTAAGTGCAAATGCACAAACCAAATCCGAATTTGAGCGTTTTAGAGCTAGTTTTCCAATGTTGCCCAATGGTTATACCCCTAATATAGAACAGATTGTAAGCAATGAAATACTAAATAGAGACCCTTGGTTTAGTGAAAACCATGGTGCATCTTATAAAGATATCACCTATTATCCTGTGGGTGTAGTTTGCGAAGGTAAAGAATATATCATTTTCATGTATTTGGTAATTACAAAATTTGGAGACGATGCTGTTTTTAGCTTTGACTTGATTAGATCTACCTATGAAGGCAAAAAGAGGTTTTTAAATAGTGACCAAACAATTGCTAGAACTGATGGTCAGTATCATGAAACATTTAAACTAAAACGTAAGAAAGATGAATTCATATTTACGGTATCATTCACTTCAAAAGTAAATGATTATAAAGGCAAGAAAAAAATAACAGGAACTTGCGACTAAACTACAATTACAAACAACTAAAGCAGATATATACTCTTAAATAGGCTCTCCAATGAAAAAAGTAATCTATCTAATCTCCCTTCTACTTTTACTCAGTGCTTCTGTTAAAAGCCAGGACATCAATTCCTTATTCACCGAAATAATCGCAGCCTACGAAGGCAGGGATTTGGAGGTAATGATTAGTAAATCAGATGAATTAATCGCTTTAGAATCAGACCATTATGCTGGTTATTTGTTTAAGGCAATGGCTCTAATTGCCAAAAATGACTTGAAGGAGGCGGCAGCCTATACCAGCACCGCGAGTATGATTAATCCGGTTGATTTTGCTTCTTATGCCGTGCAGTCGTACATCTTCTATTTAAAAGGCGATAAAGCAAAAGCAGAACGATATATGCATTTTTCTCTTCAGCTACAAAACAGTCCAGAAGCCTACAAAGATGTTCTCTTAGACATAGATTTCTTTGCTCATTTCTTAGACACCGATTTTACAGAGTTAAGGGAAATGGTTAATAGAATTACAGCACTCTACCCCAACTCACCTTGGTACTTTCAGCAAATGAACTTATGTTTTCAGGCCTGGCAGAACAATTCAACCTGCAACGATATACAGGAAGTAACCCAATATTTTAATGGGTTAACGCCCAAGAATCCAGACATCACCCCATTTATAGCTTTAAATAAAGCAAATACAAACTATGCGTTTAATGATTTTAATGGTGCTGTAAAAGAAGCTAATATCTTTTTAGACCAAGCAAATCAAAACGAGCTGCCAATGTCTTATTTACAAGGCACCGCCTACATTATTAAAACCACCAACGATGATGCACATTTTGAATTTGACAAAGCACTTTTAAGTGCCCAACGTGGATTAATGGCTTTACAGCCTATGCAAACTCCTCTTATACTACGGTGCACATTGCTTAATTGGGTAGCAGCTATGTCGAATAAAACAGGTGATGCAACTTCTGCGCAGTTAGCTTATAATAAGCTGCTTAACGAAGCAGAACGGCTTCAATCCGATTATTGGATGGCTGTAGCTTTTAATGCAGTGGGTGGGCCACTTATTATGGGCAAGGATAAAACAATGGGTGCTTTGTACTTAGAACAAGCATGGAAATTAGCTCAAAATACAGGCGATGAAAGCCTAATGGATGAAATTAAAGCAAACTATGCCATTGTACTTTGGCAAAAAGGACAACACGTTCAAGCTACTATTTTATTAGAGCAAACGTATAAACAACAAATTGAGAATGAGAATTATTTAGAAGCCCAAACCCTTTCAAATAATTTAGGATTTATGCAGTTCACTTCTGAAAGCTATGTAAGCGCAGCAGCCACTTTTAGAAGAGCTATAAACATATCAGAAAAATATAGAAGCAAGCTTACGGCAGATCAGCAGTTATTAATGATGACCGAACACAGCAGCAGTTACAGCGGTCTTATTATGAGCTATACCAAGTTAAACGATGCAGCAGCTATGTTTAAAGTACAAGATATGAATCGTAGTCGTTTATTACTAGAAAAGTTTGACAGCAACTTACCTCATGTTTCGCTTAGCCAAGCCCAAGCCAAATTAAAAGAGGATGAGGTGCTACTCTATTATTCTTTATTTGGTGGTGGTGAAATGGCGGTTACAGCCATCACTAAAAACTCTGCAGAGATCAGGTATAATTTTCCTATAAAAAGCTGGTTAATTATGCAAAAGGCCTTTACCAACAGAATAAACAAGGTGCCTTCTCAAATAAACGGCCAAACCATACAATGGGATGAAGAAATTATAAATGGGCAAATAGCAAAAATCTCCTTTAAAGAAGCGGCTTTCACAGCTAAAGATTTTAACACATTTACCGAGTTTACTATTAGTTTATTACAATCTTATGATGACGCCCGTGCTAACCTACGAAATCAGTTTTTGCAGCAATGGCATCGATTTTTAATTGAACCTGTAGCTGATATTATTGAAGGAAAGAAAACCATTATCATAAGTGGCGAAGGTGTCCTAAACTATTTACCCTTCGAAACTTTTATGAATGTTAATGGCAAATATTTGATTGAAAGCCATAATGTTAAATACATCCCTTCTGCCACTATCTGGGCAAATATTCAAGATAGAAATTATGGAGATGGTCGTAAACCTTTATTAGCCATGGGTGGAGCCACCTATAAATCACCAGACAAAGCACCCGCAGAAAGTCGTGGAGCTACTTCCATCTTAGAATTAAAGAACGACATTAGTAATAAAGTAAAGCAAAACGATAACTTATTACCAGAATTAACTGCTTTAGGATTTAATGGCGCTAATTATCTCCCGGGAACATTAGAAGAAGTAAATAACCTAAAATCCATTGTGCCAGAGGCTACTTTGCTTACAGGTAACCAAATGAAGGAGTCTGACATAAAGCACCTTAACTCGACTGGGGAACTTAAACAATACCAATGGGTACACATTGCTACCCACGGTTTTGCTTTGGATTTTATTCCTGATTTATCAGGAGTTATGATGACTCAACCTCCAAATGGTGATGAAAATGAAGATACTTATTTACTGGCACACGAAATTGCCAGACTCGATCTAAATGCGGATTTAGTAGTGCTTAGCGCCTGTGAAACAGCTTTGGGAAAAGTATATGCTGGCGAAGGTGTTAATGGATTAAATTCTGCTCTACTAGTAGCAGGCGCTAACAATTCGTTATTAAGTCTTTGGCCAGTGAGCGATGCGGGCACTATGCTGCTAATGACACAGTTGTACGAAAACCTTTATACTAAAAAGCAATCTGTGGAAGAAGCAATAAATAATGCAAAGCGTTATATGCAAAGCGGCAAGGCAGGCCCACAATTTTCTAAGCCTGTTATATGGGCTCCTTTTGTGATAAATGGGAAGTAGAAATAACTTTTGAAAGAATTTTTGGCGAAAGTTAATATCTCGTAGCACTAGGTTGCTGCTACGAAGTTTTTAGTGGCCATTATTACAGCTGCAAATAGATTGTCTGGCGTAAGACCAGACAATCTTTCTAGGTTAGCCAACCAAGACAACAATGGATAATAAATGGGCTCGGGAGAGCCTAAAGATTACCGAGTCTAACGCTCGATAATGACGATATGAATGGACGAATATTTACAAGCAGCCTTCTTTTGCTCCTATATCCGTACTAGTACGGATGTGAATAACCGCATTTTATGGTATTTATAAATCCATCTATCTTCGGGATCTTTGATTAAAACAATTCAACTCAACTTATATGAAAAAAGTATTTCTATTAGCAGTAGCTGTATTATTTACTATCGGATCTGAAGCACAATTAATTGGAGAAAAAGGCATAACTCATAAAGGAGGTTATGGAGAGAAAAAGCTTAAAAAAGCGCCTAAGAAAATCTATATCGCTCAATTTGCTGGATACTGAAGTAGCCAAAGAAGGCGAAGCTTCTTCTCAAGGTGGCAGGCAAGCAGGAGGTGGCTCTTATGCAAGCGATACCTATACACATATGGCCGTAGCCATAGATGGTGTTGACTCTGAAGATTTTATTGGAATAATGGACAACGCTTATACCAAGTTTGTAAATGAAATAAAAGCCCAAGGGTATGAAATTATCTCTCCTGACGTTGCTGGTACATCTAAATATTATGAAGGTTGGGATCGTAAAAAAGGAGGCGCAATTAATAGTGGTCAGATGAATGGCTACTTAATGGCAACGCCTAATAATTTTGAGTACTATGTAAAAAAGACCTCTAAAAAAGGGAAAGAAAAAAGCACATTTGTAGATAACTCAATGAAGCTTTCTAAAGAATTAGATGATGCAATTATAGCCAAAGTAACCTTCGCATTCCCAACTATAAAAATGAAAACAAGTGGAGGAGCTTATAGCTTCAACGGTTCATCTGTTAAAGCTACCATTGACTTTAGAATTGCGCCTTTAGCTTCCGATGGTTCAGCCTTTGGTCAGCCTGCATACACCAAAGTAACATTTATTCAAGGGAAAGGCCCAGGAATTAGCGCTCAAGCTATTGCGGTAACAAGTATAAAATCAGACATTTCAATTGAAGGGTTTTTTGCTGATACGAAGTTTAAAGAACGAACTGCAAAAAAAGTAACGCAAGCAAGTTCTAACCCTGGTTATTATAATGTGGTTTTTACAGATTCGCAATCCACCGCGGTAACACATACTGCAGCAGCTGACCACGATGCTTATGTAAGCAAATCGAACCAGATTATAGATGAGTTGCTAGATGCTTCTTTAGCTGACTTAAAAGAGAAGGCAGGAAATTAAAGATTTTTTAATATTATTCTAAAGTGGAGTACTCTATTAAGTACTCCACTTTTTTTATGCCTTATAAACATCAACCCTGAAATTAAACTCTACTTCTCTTTTTGTTTTTTCCACAAGGCAATTGTGCTAGCTCCAAAAAATAAGAATAACATAATATTTAAATATGCTCCTGCAATGATTGTAAAAAAGCGCCCATCTAATGAATTAGCTACTAAATCACTAAATAAAAATGGGATAGCTGGACTAAATAGAATAACCCAACGTGGGTAAAGTGTGGCTTTTTTCCACACAAAAACAATAAACAATATAGTAAACGCGGCAAAGAACGGATACGCTAGTAAACGCATTGTATTATTTATATCAACAGCCAATTTAACGGTTAAGTCAACATCAAGGCCAAGTTGATTGGCTATAACGGAAGATGTTGCAATGGCGATATAGGCTCCATGGATAACACCATAAAGAATCATAACTGAGGCGAACGAGAAAAAAACGCCCAACCTAGCCCATCTTTTTGCTGGTTGAAAAGCATAATAAACCTGCCCTGCTCCTAGCGTATACAACCAACCAGCAAGTAAACCACAAATGGCACTTCCAGTGATTCGTGCTTCAGAAACGAGCCCCATATTTGCGAAAATATTAGTTTCATCACCTCTGTAAAAAATGAGCATATCGCCTGTAAACAAAGCTATACTACCCAAAATGCCAGCAAACCCAAATAATAAGCCTACCCTATGTGTTATAAATTGATTATTTCCTTCTTCCATAAAATTCTAATTGAACCAAAAAAATGCAATTGTTTTATTGCTATTTAGTAAATACTATTCATTTGAGTACTTCTACATAAATACCCCATTTTAATAATTACAAATAAGTATCAATTTTAGCCAACAAAAAACAATTCAAGGTTATAATAATTAGTTGGAACGCATAAAGTCTTCTCCAAATATCTTATCAAGATAGAAAAGAAGCTCTTTGGCATTTTCCATTGTAAAAACCATAGGAGGCTTAATTTTTAATACGTTATGATCAGGCCCATCTGTGCTCATCAAAA
>CAZDQR010000042.1:0-15529 GCA_964507315.1 uncultured Roseivirgaceae bacterium | reverse complement strand
TGGGCATAATTTCATGTTGAAGATCACCCTCCACATTCATTCTACGCCAACGATTACGAAGTGCAATGGCTACATTCTTTTTTGCATCGGCCTGCCCAATTATATATTTATCTAACTCCTTTACAATTTGCTGTGGAGTAAGGTTTGATTGCATATTCATATCTACTATACTTTACGTTTGGTATTAATCACCACTCTGTTTATTAATACAGTTTTGTCACGATTTTTGTTTGCTACGCTACATAAAATCTCGCCAAAACTTTACCATTTTCTTTTATCCCACAGGTTAACACCTGCGGTTACAAATATATCACCCCTCTGGGGCTTTAACTTTATTCAAATCCTCAATAAGATCCTGAAACAAGTTCAGAATAACTTTAATTATTTTATCAATTGGTTCATATCTACATTAAGCGAAAGCATATTAGCATTACCTGCCACATTATACCCACCATACGCATACACAAATTCAAATGTTTTTGTTTTAATATCTAAGCCAAGCGAAAACCCAGAAAACCCTCCTGCACTATCAACTTTTAGCTCTTTTTTTCTTAAGTGATTATACCCAAACAAAATATGTATGTGCTTATTAATAAGTAGCTCAGTGCCAATTATAATATGGCGCATAAAATTATCGCTTACCGTATTGGTGATATTTTCGTTTGGCAAAGTTAAATCCCATTGGTTAAGCTTATAAAAGGTAAGCGAAAACCTAAACGGCATATGCAATGGTTTTACACTGGCTCCAACTTGCACATCAAATGGTAAGGTGGTTTCTATCGTTTCTGATAACTGAGTCCATTGAACACCCATATTTTTTATAGCCATGCCCACTGTAAAATGTTGTGATGGATGGACAAAAACAGCCCCTAAGTCTAAAAGAGTAGCAGCTCCAGAATAGCCTGCAATACTGGACCCAACTTGTTTTATAGATGCACCAAACCTAAAATTATTCGAAGACCTAACATGGCTTATAGTTACCGCATAATCATTTGGCTTAAAACTACTGGTTGCGTTCCCCGAGTTATCGTACCCATCAATTTTGCCATAGGTTAAATACTGCACTCCAGCAGACCAAAGACCAGCCTTTTTAAAATTATGGCTATACATAGCCGAGCTTAAGCCCACCCCGGCGGGGAAAGCTGTATAATTAACCGTTGGTCTGTTAGCTAAACTATCCGAAGCCAATGCAGGGTTGCTCAAAAATAGAGAAGGATCATTATTATAGAGGCTAACATTTACACCGCCAACGCCACCTAGTTTTGCCCCATAGGGCAAGTTTAAAAAAGAATAAGCTGTAGTACCTGCCTGTTGTGCTAACGCAGTATAAAATCCTGTTGCCAGAACAAAAACAAGTATTATTCTACTCCTCAAATTATTTTTCTTCTTCGGGTATAATAAACTTCATCGCATTATCAACCTTTTGATTTAATAAGGCAATTTCTAACACTTCATCTACCACATCCACATAATGAACTGAAAAACCTTTTAAATATTGCTCATCAATTTCCTCAATATCTCTTCGGTTCTTAGAACAAAGTACTACTTCTTTAATACCGGCTCTTTTTGCAGCCAATATTTTTTCTTTAATGCCGCCTACTGGCAATACTTTACCACGTAAGGTTATTTCGCCAGTCATTGCAAGCTGCTTCTTAATTTTACGCTGCGTAAAAATAGAAGCAAGCGAAGTTAACATCGTTATACCTGCCGAAGGCCCATCTTTAGGCACGGCCCCTGCCGGCACATGAATATGCAAATCGTAATGATCGAACACGCGATAATCAATATCCAATTTTTCTGCATTTGATTTCAGATAGGAAAGTGCAGCCATAGCCGATTCCTTCATTACATCTCCCAATTGACCAGAGATAGTAAGCTTACCTTTTCCTCTACTAAGGCTAGATTCGATATATAAAATTTCTCCCCCAACTTGTGTCCACGCAAGGCCAGTAACAACTCCTGCCAATTTATTATCTTGGTAAAGTTCTCTGTCAAAGATTTCTGCACCAAGTATTTTTACTACCTCTTCGGCCTTAATTACTGAAGGATGTTCTTCTTCCATTGCAACCGATTTTGCGATATTTCGCACCACACTGCCAACTGTGCGTTCAAGGCTACGAACACCAGATTCACGGGTGTAACCATCAATCGTTTTTACGATGCCATCTTTATGGAAACTAACATCTTTTTTAGTAAGTCCGTGCTCTTTTAGCTGCTTTGGCACTAAATGCTTTTGAGCGATTTTTGTCTTTTCTTCTAAGGTATAGCCACTCAACTCAATAATTTCCATCCTATCTCTTAAGGCAGGGTGGATTGTATCTAATGAATTAGCCGTTGCAATAAACAACACCTTTGATAAATCGTAATCTACCTCAAGGTAATTATCATTAAACGTGCTGTTCTGTTCTGGATCTAGTACCTCTAATAAAGCAGATGATGGATCCCCTCTAAAATCAGAATTTACCTTATCTATCTCATCCAAAATAAATACGGGATTAGATGATTTTGCTTTTTTGAGGTTTTGAATAATTTTACCTGGCAATGCACCCACATAGGTTTTTCTATGGCCACGAATTTCTGCTTCATCGTGCACACCACCTAAACTCATACGCACATAACTGCGATTTAGTGCACTGGCAATAGATTTACCTAAAGAAGTTTTTCCCACTCCTGGAGGGCCATATAAGCACAATATTGGCCCTTTCATATCTTTCTTCAGCTTAAGAACCGCTAAATACTCAATAATTCTATCCTTTACTTTTTCTAAACCAAAATGATCTTTATCTAAAATTTTGCGTGCTCTTTTTAGATCAAAATTGTCTGTTGTATAAGTATCCCAAGGAAGCTCTAATAACAACTCCACATAATTCATAGCTACAGGAAACTCCGCAGCTGCAGGATTCATTCGAACAATTTTATCTAGCTCCTTATGAAAATGTTTATTGATCTCGTCCGACCATTTTTTCTTTGCGCCTTTTGCACGAAGCTCTTCAATTTCTTGATCTGGGCCATCGAAGCCAAGCTCATCTTGCAGCACTTTCATTTGCTGTCGCAAATAATAATCGCGTTGCTGCATATCGATATCCGTACTTACTTTTTTATGGATTTCTTGCTTGAGTTCAAGCATTTCTACCTCTTTCAATAAATACTGAAGTAACACTTCTGCTCTCTTTTTACCATCATTCATTTCAAGCAACCTTTGCTTGTCTTTAACATCTACATTTAAGTTAGATGATAAAAAATGAGTGAGAAATGAAGGATTACTGATATTATCCAAGGCCATTTGGGCTTCTTGAGGAATATCTGGATTTAATGTTAAAATGCGGGTTGCTGCATCTTTCAACGACTGCACCAAGGCAATAGCTTGTTTGCTTTTTGCTTTAATTACATTTTTATCAACGAGGTATTCAACCTTCGCTCTTAAATAAGGAGACTCCTGAGTTACCTCTTTTATTTTATACCTCTTCTTACCCTGAATGATGATGGTTGTATTGCCATCGGGCAGAACCAACATTTTTAATATTTTGGCTACAGTACCTACCTTATATAAATCGGCTACACTAGGATCTTCATCCTTTCGATTTTTTTGAGCAATAACCCCAATTAATCGATCACCTTCATAGGCTTTTTTAACTAGCTTAATAGATTTTTTTCGCCCTACTGTAATCGGAATTACTACACCCGGAAAAAGAACTGTGTTTTTGATTGGCAGAATTGATATTTCTTCAGGCAGTTCTCCAACCTCTTCCTTTTCACTATCAACGGATACCAACTGTATTAAATCTTCGCTATCATCTTGGTTTAACTCCGAAAGAGCAAATTCATCTAATAACGGTCTGTTTCTATAACTCATATTATGTCATTATGGCATAAACTTAACTAAGTTGCCACCTTAAAAATTCAATGTGGGTATACTTCAATACTTATGCCATTTTTTAACTTTAATAAATTACGGCTTTTTAGCATTGGTAATTCAAAGTTATAAAAGCATAAAATTGCTTACAAGGTATAATTGATGCAATTTTATGCCAATGTTAAACTTGTTCTGTAAATATACTTGGCTGTTGCTCTTAATTTTTAGCAGTTCTTCTTTGTATGCCCAAAAAAGAGCACGTAAAAATATTACTATTAAAGACTCCATTGTGGCCTCTTATGATTACGGAAGTTCAGAATTATTTAGATTCCCTAACATTAATAAAACAGCCTATTATTACAGTAAAAAAGAGTTTAAAAAAGTTAAACAATATAATAATAAAAAGGATTGGGAGCACCTCTACCCTGTTTTAAAAAAATACGTAGCAAAGTTTGGAGTCGAAAATTTTTATAAAAACACCTATTTAATTTGGCGCTTAGCCAAGCTAACCGAATCGCTTGGCAATGAACAAGAGTCCATTTATTTGTATCAACTAGCACTTAATCATTACCGCAGCAACCTCGATATTAAAACCATTGAGCTCACCTACGATTCGCTCAACCAACAAAATGCAATTGATTATGTACCCATCGATTATTATTACGAATTAGTAGAATACCGTAAACAAGTAGATACACTGCGCCCACCCAGAGGCGTGCTTTTGAATATGGGGAAATGGGTAAATTCTGATTTTGCCGATTATGCACCTGCATTAAATAACGATGACACATTTTTACTATTTACAACTAAAAGGGATGTTTCTAGCGATCCATTAGATCGAAAACAAATTGAAAATTTATATTATAGCATAGGCGATGGTATAACCTGGGAAACAGCACAACCCTTAGAAGGCATAAATTCTGAATTAAACGAAGGCTCTGGCACATTAAGCCATAATGGCAAGGAATTATTTTTCTCCAGGTGTGAAGCGGCTGATGGGTTTGGCAATTGCGACATTTATGTAGCTGATATACAAGAAGATAACACTTGGGGCAATGTACACAACCTTGGCACCAACATTAATAGTAAAAGTTGGGACTCCCACCCTACTTTAAACCAAACTGACGACACTCTCTATTTTGCTTCAGATAGAATTGGAGGTTTCGGTCTTTCAGATATCTATTATGCCACACGAAGTACCGAGGGCATTTGGGGTGAAGCTCAAAATGCAGGCCCCATTATAAACACTAGGCAAAACGAAGTAAGCCCTTTTTATCACCATAAAAACAATGTGCTTTACTTTAGCTCCAACGGCCAATTGCTAAATTTTGGAGAGTTCGATATATTTAAAACATTTAGACAGAATGGAATATGGTCTTCCCCTAAAAATATTGGGCCATTAGTAAATGGACCTGGCAGTGAATTTTATTTTACAATTGATAGTAAATCTGAAAACCTATTCTACTCCCGATCGGCAGAGAATAGCATGGATAACCTTGATTTATACTCGTTTCCGCTACCAATGGAGGCGCAGCCCAATGCCAACACACGGCTTGCTGGCACCATTAACGATACAGAAACCGGCTCTGCCATTCAAGGCATCGTATCGGTAATAGATCTTGATAATGGCATTGAAGTAGCTCCTCAATTTTTAAGACCCGATGGTAGCTTTGAGTTTAAACTGATTAATAATAATAATTACTTGGTTATCGTACAGGGCGAGAATTTCTTTCGGATAGAAGAGCTTGTTCATTTAGAAAATGATACTAGAATTACCACGAGTGTAGAGCCCATTTCAACAAAAATTAAATTTGAGTCTATTGTATTTGCCAATGGCGAAGCCAAGCTAGATGATGTAATGTATGACGATTTGGATAAGGTAGCAGATTTTTTACTTGATAACCCCTCATTCAAATTAAGAATATCGGGCCATACAGATAGTGATGGCCGAGAAGATTTTAATTTAAAGCTTTCGCAAGAACGAGCCGATGCCATAAAAGAGTATTTGATATACTTTGGCAACATTGAGGAGAACAGAATTGAAGCTAAAGGATTTGGTAGCTCTCAGCCAATTTTAAAAGACCACTCCGATGCGGCTAAAAAACTAAATAGGCGGGTTGAATTTGAATTGTACCGCAATTGATTTTAGCTCGAATATATCATTAAGACATTCTGTCTTAAGTTGTACCAATTGTTATTTTTTTACTTAGTGTTTTGTAGTAGTTTTATATAAACTAAACATTATTGATTTATGCAATTACCAATTTCATTACTTCTTGCGGTCTTAAGCATTTTTGGTTCAGAAATTCCTACTAGCAAGGTTATTCTTGAAAAATCTATTGAGTTCCACGACCCCAATAATAAGTGGGCAGAATTGCAGGCACAGTTAGAGTTTACAGAAACAAGGCCAGGTGGCGAAGACAGACACACTTCTATTGAAATTGATAATGTAAGAGGTAATTTTTGCATGAACAGAGAAGTAAAAAAGATGCACGTTCAGCGTCATGTTAAATTGGATTCCTGCTTTTATAATATTGATGAATACGAGCAATTAACCGATGCGGAATATGAGGAGTATAAGCTCAATGATAAAAGATCATTTTTTATGCGCAACTACTACATGTACCTATGGGGTTTACCTATGAAACTAAATGACCCAGGCACACAGCTTGAACAAGAGGTTAAACTCGCCAAATTTGATGGTAAAGAAGCGTATGAAATAAAAGTTACATACGATGCCGAGACAGGAAGCGACATCTGGTTTTTCTATTTTAACCCAAGTAATTATGCAATGATTGGCTACCGCTTTTACCACGATTTAGAAAAAGGTGATGGCGAATACATTTTGCTAAAAGGCAGTGAATTAGTATTTGGCCTAAACATTCCCAAAGCAAGAACATGGTACACCCATAACGATTCCACTTTACTAGGCACAGATATTTTAACCTCTTTTAAAGGATTAAGCCACACACATCACTAATTAAACAAAGGCGATGAAATCTGCAAGAAATATTCGATTTGGTTTAATTATAGGTATTAGTCTTATTGCTTATTTTGCCTTATTGCACATTTTAATTAAATATGAGTCGGTGCATCCCGATGCTGGCATTGATAGTTGGCGAGAGGCAATTTGGTGGTCAATAACAACACTAACAACAGTTGGTTATGGGGATTTAGTACCCATTACAACCATTGGCAGAGTTATCGGTTTCATATTTTTAATTGCTAGTTTTTCTATCTACGCAATTCTTATCGGTTTAATTTCAAGTATTATGAACAAATTAAGAGAAGAAAAAAGGCTTGGTTATGCTGGAACAAAATGGAAACAGCATGCTGTTATCATTGGCTGGAGCCATTTTGCACAATCCGTAATAAAACAGCTATTGAGTGCTGGCAAAAAAATAGTAATTATTACCAATCAAAAGGAAGCAATTGATTTTATTCATGAAAACTACCCGGCCAACAGTGTTTTTGGAATGCATTCTGAGCTAAAAACTCCCGAAATTTTAGAGAAAGTTAATATAGAAAAATCTTCGGCTGTTTTTGTTAACCTTGAAAGCGATACTGAAAAACTTGTGTTTATGCTTAACACAAAAAAAGAATTTAAAGGTTTAAACTACATTGTTACATTAGACAATTCCGACTTAAAGCCAACATTATTAGAAGCAGGTGCGACCTATGTGCTTTCCAAAACAGACATTGCGGCCAAGCTATTGGCTTCGTATATTTTTGAACCTGATGTGGCTGCTTTTAACGAAGAAATAATTGCGGTAGCAGAAACGGAACATATGTACGATATGAAACAGTACCGGGTAACTAAAGAGAATCCTTACCACGGAATGTTTTATGACAAAATTTTTTATGATATTAAAAAAGAATGTAATGCCATTCTTGTTGGCATTGTACAGTGTAATGATGGAGAAAAGAATCTGTTAAAAAATCCGGAACATTCTGTAACTGTTACAGAAAACGACTATCTACTTATGCTTGTTAATGGCAAAGCCGAAAAGCAAGTAGATAGAATGTTTGGTGTAAAAGAAGGATACATTGAATAAACTAGATTCGATCTAATGTAGTAATTATTAGTTCATCAACCACTTTAGCATAATCTTTAGAAAACTCGCCTTTGATTCTATTGGCTATTATGGCATTTAAGCTTAGCATTTCGTGGCCCATTAATTTAGCCATTGCATAATAAGCAGATGTTTCCATCTCAAAATTTGTTAACCAAAAATCTCCGCTATGAAACTGCGTTAAATCTCTCACCAAATTTGGCAATCTTAAGGGTAAACGAATTTTTCTGCCTTGTGGCGCAAAAAAACCAGGGCTTGTAATTGTATTGCCTTTAATCATATCAAACCCGAATTGCTTCATAAGCTTAGAAGAGCATTTCGCTAGGTATGGAGTAAAGCCCAACCCTGTGCTTTTTTGAATTTCTTCAACTAGTTGCTGCTCTTTGGCCGTATGCTTAAAATTATAAAAATAATTAAGCGTATCTAAACCCAACCCATAGTCCGAAGCAATAAAAGAGCCCACAGGAATGTCTTCTTGTATGCCACCCGAAGTGCCAATTCTAATAATATTCAGCTTTCTTTTCTGCTTCTTAACTTCCCTTGTTTCAAAATCTATATTAACCAAAGCATCAAGCTCTGTCATAAATATTTCGATATTGTCAGTACCCATACCAGTGCTTATAACGGTAATTCTATTGCCTTTATAAGTACCTACGTGCGTGATAAACTCACGCTTATTCATCTCAAATTCGATATTATCGAAATGCTTACTAATACCATACACCCTACTAGGGTCGCCTACGGCAATTACCGTATCGGCAATATGTTCAGGTTTAAGATTTAAATGGTAAATACTACCGTCTTTGGTAATAATAAGTTCGGAATCGGATATTCGTGCCATAAGGTCTAACTAAAAAAAAATAAATGTAACAATTATTTTACAGCTGTGGCAGGATTGCCAAATAAAACCTCGTTTTCTTTTACATGAGATACCACCACAGAGCCAGCTCCAATGCGAGCGCCTTTCTCAATTTTTACACCAGCTATAATGGTTACACCAGCTCCAATAAACACTTCATCTTCTATTACTGCTCCCGCACTAATGTTAGATCCCATACCAATTTGGACATAATCACCCACTTTAACACCCTCATCTAACCCTACTCTTGCATGTATAATACAGTGATGCCCGATTACAGCATTAGGCCCAATTAGCACCCCGGCATTAATAAAATTACCGTGCCCAACATTAGTTGAGTCTGCCATTAAAACACTCGAATGAATGGCATTTATAGGCATAATTTGGTTCCTTTTAATTAAATCAGAAATAATGCTTTTTCTAATTTCATTTTCATCTACCGCAATAAAAGCCTCACACTCCGAACCAATGATTTGAATGATTGAATCCGAATCGGTAGCTCCTAAAACGGAAACCCCATCAACTTCAGTATCTATTAACTTTTCATCATCATCTAAGAACCCATATACCAACACATTATTGCTCTCAAAAATATGCTTGGCATTTTTACCAACTGATCCTGCTCCAAAAATTAATACGGGCTTTTCCATTTCTTTTTTTTTGCAAAATTAACCAAGATTGTAATATAGATTGTGTCTAAAGAGAAACTTCTCTCAAAATTTAGAGATTTATATTTTTTTTAGAAAAAAACATTCTTATTGGTATTGATGAAAAATATTTGGCTGGTCTTTGTTAGCATTCTTGCACTTGTTGGCACGCACACATATGCACAAGATTACATAAACCATGATATTCAAAATTATTTTAAAGAAATAAATGTTAATGATGGTTTATCTGGTGCGCATGTAAACTCCATTGCAAAAGACAGCGCTGGGTTTATATGGATTGGTACCGAGTTTGGGCTAAACAGGTATGATGGCATTTCAATGAAGGTTTTTCAGTCCGATATTGAAGACCCACAAAGCATTTCTACTAATTTAATTTATGATGTAATTTCCGATCCTTATGGAGATATTTGGACCGCTACTGTTGATGGCTTAAATAAGTTTCAGCACCTAACTGAAACCTTTAAAGTTTATAAGGATAAGAACACAAAAAATATTTACTTAGATATTGAATATGATACTACTGACAACAAAATTTGGATAGCCGCAAACTTTGGTGGGCTAAAGTATTTAGACTTAGCAAAAGATAGTATTATTAACTGCCCTATTGATATTGAGCCCATAAGGCTAAAAATATATGACGATATGCTGCTTATTGGCACAAAATCGGACGGGGTAGTTATTGTAAATAAAAATACTTTTGAGATCATTAAAATAATCAGAACCCCAACACCCAGCAATATATTAGCAATTGCGGTTCTAAAAAACGATATATGGGCTGTGAGCAATAAAGCAGGATTACTAAAGTTTTCTAAGAGCAATTTTGATGATGTTACTTTTTACAATAAATCCAATAGTGGGTTTACTGCAGATGGAGGACTTTCATTAGCCGAAGATAAAAACGGTAATTTACTAATTGGCACAGATGGCAAAGGGCTTTTTGTTTATGATCAAACCAAATTTTACAGGATTGTAGAAAGGCCCCATTTAAATAGTTTAAAATCCAACACCATTAGGGATATTTTTATTGATGATAAAAACAATATTTGGTTAGGAACCTATGCAAGCGGCATTAACATGCACCCCGCACATAATAGAGCTATAATTAACTACCAAAACGACTATACCTCTGCCAACAGTTTATCTAAAAGCTTCGTGCTTTGTGTAGTAGAATCTAAAGATAAATCGCTCTATATTGGCACTAACAGAGGAGGCTTAAACATATTAAAGAACAATAAAATTAAGCGTATAAAGATACCTGGCACTGTGGCACAAAGCCTATGTTTAGATAATAAGGAAAGGCTTTGGATAGGCACATACCAAAACGGAATATACTTATACGAAAACGGAAAATTAACTAGCATAGAACAACTTACTAAGAGTTCTATATTTAATACTTCCTCGGCCTGGTCAATTGCAAAAGGGCCAGATGGAAATATGTGGATTGGTTTCTCACAGTTTATGGCAAAAATAGATGCAAATACTTTTGAGTATGAATTGTTTACAAATGAGCCAAACAACCCTAATTCCATTATTAATAATACAATACGTAAACTTTATTGGGATGGGAATAGAAACTTATGGATCGGCACTATTAAAGGTTTATCCATCTACTCGTTAGATAGCGCAAGGTTTATAGAAACCAATCAAATAAAAGCACTTTCTAACAAGTTGATAACCTCTATCGCAGGTTCCGGCTCTTCCGTATTTCTTGGAACTAACGGCTTTGGTGTTTATATATTAAATAATCAGATGCAAATACAAGATTCGCTATCAAGCAAACATGGTGGTATTGTGCATGACCTAATTGTAGGATTAGTAACAGATGGAGATCAAAACATTTGGGCTACCACAGCAAATGGTGTTTCTAAAATAAATACAGCTACCTTAAAAGTAGAAAACTTTAGCACAGCAGATGGGTTTATTGGCAATACGTTCAATCCTCGATCTTCGAAGCTACTATCTTCAGGCTATCTCGCTATGGGATCCACTCAAGGGTTATCCATTTTCAACCCTAAATCTATTTCTTATAATACCATTGCACCAAAAACGTTGCTTACTGGCTTAAAAATACGGAACAATGAAATTTTAATTGATAGCACCATTTTATTAAATGCTATTACTTATACCAAAACTTTAACCTTACCAGCAAAATTAAATTCTTTTAGTATTGATTATGTTGGCCTAAACTATACTAATCCAAGAAAAGTAATTTACAAATATAAACTTGATGGCTATGATGAGGAGTGGACGATTGCGAATAAAAAACGAACTGCTTCTTATACAAACCTACCTCCAGGAGATTATACATTTAAAGTACAGGCTTCTAGTGGCAACGATTTTTGGTCATCTAAACCTGCAAACGTATCTATAACAATACTCCCTTTCTGGTGGCAAACTACTTTATCTAAAATAGGTTTTATTATTCTGGTCATTGGTGGGCCATTAATTGTCATTAAAATAAGAACACAATCTTTATCTAATCAAAAGAAAACACTTGAAGGATTAGTACACGAACGAACTTTTAAATTGGAAAAAGCCTATGAGCAATTAAGCCAATTTAACAGCCAATTAGAGACTATAGTAACCGAACGAACACAAAAATTAGAAAAATCTAACAGTGAGTTAGATAGGTTTGTGTACAGTGCTTCGCACGATTTAAGTGCGCCTTTAAAATCGATTAGTGGCTTATTACACTTAGCTAAAGTTGATAAGAAAGAAAACACAGAAATCTATTTAGAAAAAATAGAATCTAGCATCATAAAACTAGAAGAAGTAATTAAGAACCTCATTCAATTCTCAAGAAATGCGAGGCAAGAAATAAAAACGGAAAATATTGATTTAAACGGGCTTGCATCGGAACTCCGTGACGAATTAATTTATACAGATTCTGGAAAAACAAAAAGCAAAATTGATTGCAGCATTTCAGTCGATTCAAATTTTCAACTAACAAGCGACCCTGTTAGGATAAAAATTATCCTTTCCAATTTTATTTCTAATACCATAAAATATCGAAAAGAAACAGAAGCTTGTAAAATTGAAATTAAAGGGTTTGTGAAGAATGGCTCCGCTAATATATCTGTTGAAGACAATGGAATTGGTATTGCACAAGAATATATTGGTCAAATTTTTGATATGTTTTATCGCGCCACAACTCACTCTAAGGGCTCTGGCTTAGGACTTTATATTGTAAAAGAATCTGCAGAAAAATTAAATGCTAAGATTAATGTCAAATCAGAATTAGAGGAAGGCTCCACTTTTACTATTACTTTTCCTGCCGATAGCGAAACCTATTAGCCAGTAAAACCACAACTAACACTATGGGTATAAATGCCACTTTATATCGAGCTAGAGTGCCCAAATTTGGTGTGGATAAAGCAAGAAAAACAGCTAAAATAAAAATGTAGTAAAAAGACGCAAACAACATGTTTGAGTTCTGCTGTAAGTCCTTTAGTTTAACTTTTAACAGCCCACGTACAAATAAGCCCAATAACAAAATATTTTCGATGGAGGCAAGCATAAACATTAAACTGTCACGCGGTATAAGAGGCATAAATAAGCTTGCGAATAATGCTTTAGGAGCGTTTACTAGCAACCACAGCCAAGATGTTTTTACATCTATAAAATGGATAATGCTTTGATCTGATGATATAACACCAAACGCCTTATTATTTCCCATTATTACACCTAGCACATTCTCTAACCTTAAGTTTGGGTGCACATAGCCTCCTAAAACGATACCCATGATAATTAATACGCTCCAGTATATTACTTGGTATAAAACAGGTTGTTTTTGAAGTTTCACAAAGATTGAAAGCGAATATAACAAAAGGATTATAGCGAGTACAACGGCAAAATAATACTTAATTAAAAACAATAAGAAAATAGCAATTAGCACTATTAACATTTTGGCAAAATATTTGGCCTTTAATGACTCAAAAAAGGTAGCAATAACTCCCAAAATTAACCCTACTGCAATGGTTTCTTTTAAAATACCCGATGACCAAAACACAAAACTTGGCCAAATAAAAAGTGATAATGCAGCGATATTGCCATACTCAAATTTATCTATAACCCAATTAGCAAACTTGTAAATACCAACAAACGAAAACAACGAAAAATATATAGAGGTAAGCCAATAATTTGAGCCACTTAATACATTTATAAGAGCTACGATTTTAACCATTAAAGCCGCTCGTGGCTGATAGGTGTAGCTAAAGTCTGCAACCATCTCATATTGATTGTAAACAAATAACTCCATAAAATTTGCTGGGCTCGCAAATGCGATATCGCCAAAGTTTTCGGCTTGGTAAAA
This sequence comes from uncultured Roseivirgaceae bacterium, assembly GCA_964507315.1. Taxonomy (GTDB): domain Bacteria; phylum Bacteroidota; class Bacteroidia; order Cytophagales; family Cyclobacteriaceae; genus JAKISE01. Next base: position 1,764 of record CAZDQR010000042.1, on the reverse strand, counting down.
GTAACTCCAAGTATCACCGCCTTTATAATAATAAGAATACAGCAAGCCAACAGATACACCAGCCAGTAATTTTATAAAGAGCAGCGGGAAATAATAAGACTTAATAAATGAACTAGCTACTGTTCGGTGATGAAACCAAATTATAATAACAAATAAAATAATGCCTAGCATCTCTCTCATTTGTGTTTGATTAAGTTAAAGCCAATACCGCAAGTCAAGCATGTTTTATTGCTGCAATTTTCATTATAAAGCTCGATGAGTCCTTGAGATTCTCCTGCATTAGCAGCCTTAACAGATAGCCCTTCCCAAATTCTGATTATCTTATTCTGTTCTGGTTTTAGTTGCTCAAGTAGGGCTAGTGCCTGTTGAATGTATTCATCATTTTGTATGGATTTACTATATGCTGTAAGCACTGGTGCAACTACATTTATGCCTATTAAATCAATGCTAGCTTTGCCAAGTGTAGGCACTTTACCATTGGCTTTAACCCCAAATTTATAATGCTTTTTCCAATAGCTAGAGGGATTGCACTGCAACTTTATTTGCAACGCTTCTTGTTCAATAAATATATCAAACAGAGCTTCGGGCGAAGCAAGTATTGCCGCAGCCTGAGCTAAACGTAATGTCGGAAAGTTAGCCGGCCTTAATCGCAAAAATTTCCAGTTCTCAGCATTCAGTTGCCTCTTAATTTTATGCTTATGTGTTAAAAACTCATATTCTTTGCCTAATTCTATTGCATAGTCATCATTAGAATTAGTTAGCAGTCCACTTGCCCCAAAAAGCAAAGATTCTATCTGAAAAACAGAATGAGCGTATTTACGGATAAGTGCATAAGGAATAATTAAAGCAAGATCATAAAATGCATTGCTATTAACTTTCATCCCCATTTGCCTCATAAAAACTCGGTAAGTAACTTCGTTCCAATTGCCTTTCGCCTCAATAAGTTCTGTGGTAATAATAGCAGCCTTACGGGCTAATCTTTTAATTAACGTACGCTGAATTTCGTTTGTAATTATAATGTTTGGTACAGCCAATATTTGCGTAGCACAAGGCACAGGTGCTAACGAACCTAATAAAGTCTCCGCTTTTTCTAACACATCAGCTTGCACAATGGGTTGCAACACAAGTGTTGGCATAAAAGTGCCATCTTCCCTTTTTACAAGTTTGTCGTTAACCCAAACCACATGCAACACCACTTTATTATAGGCTTTATCTAATTGGTGTTTGTGAGCATCCCAATCCGAGCTTTTAATATGGATTTCTACATCTCCATTCCATTCTACCTTACCAATCAATAATTTTGCCTGCTCAAAATCAGGCCCTGCATTAATATGTGGTTTACCCGTTTTTATTACTTGTATTGGCAAATTATCTTGCGTAAAGCCTTTCCCAATATCATAGTATTGATGTTCCCAAATAAAATGCAAAATTTGTTCTCGCATAGGGTCTGGTTCAGACTAACAAAACAACTCTAAATAATTATTCATTTCTTGCTGCACCTCTTGTGCCTTTTGGCCAGCCACCTTCGCAAAGTCTTCATTAGAAGACGCATATATTATCCCTCTAGAAGAATTCACCAATAAGCCAACATCGGTAGTAAGTGCAGCTTCCGACACCTCTTTTAACGAACCTCCTTGAGCACCAACCCCCGGAACCAACAGAAAATTATCAGGAACTAAAGACCTGATTTTCTTCATCTCTTCGGGGTGAGTTGCGCCAACTACATACATTAATTGGTCATCGCCCGCCCATTGGCTCGAAATT
>CAZDQR010000041.1:0-15569 GCA_964507315.1 uncultured Roseivirgaceae bacterium | reverse complement strand
CTTCGGACTAATCAACTTTTCGGGCTCAATTACCACTACATCTAAGATTTTAGTGTCGGGTTTGAGCTTAATGGTTACCGGAGATGTGAGTTTATTTGATCTTATTTCTTCACTTATATAACCAACATATGAAAATACGAGCATTTCATTTTGCAACGATTTAGGTACAGTGAGTTTAAAATAACCTTCGCTATTGGTAACTGTGCCCAGAGCCTTTCCCTTTATTTGCACATAAGCGTAGGGTAGGAGTGTACCTGATTTGGCGTCAGAAATTGTGCCGTTAAGTGTTATATTTTGGCCATAGCAGAGCCAAGGAGCCAATAGAAATCCAATAAGTAGTTTGTTCATAGATGGTTGGTACTTGTTTGTTATTGCAGTTAATTACAAGAAGCAGTTTCTTACTTTAATAATCAATTCAAAATCGTTTAACTAGTCAAATTTACTGTTGAACTGTAAAATTACTAGTTAAACGATATCGTATGGTATAAGATCACAAACTGATTTTATAAAAATTATTCAACCAGATCCTCTCTTAGCTGAATCATATCAGATAATGTTTGCATTTCTTTTTTTATGCCCTTAGAGATATTCATAAAAAGAACAATTGCTACTACCACATATGAAAGATCTATCAGAACAAGCATCCAAAAACTGATATATAAGCTAAATTCAGGGGTTATTAAATAGAACCCTAGGGTATAGGCACTAATAATAATGATTGAAATAGGGCTATGTATTAGTTTTCTGAAGCTATGAAATGAAATTAAAGTTTCAATTGATTTTAATGCACTGTCTTCTGTATTTATTTTTTTTAATTTTCGTACACTAGCCAATTCAATTGCTGTTCTAATTAGCAAACTACCAATCATTAGTAATACACCTATTCTACTCAATATGTTTTTTACTGGTGCCACGTAATAAAAGAATAAAGAAATTACTACAAGCGTAATTAGTAATATGATAACAGTACCATAATAAAACATTGAATTCTCCTTCCTTTTTTTCTTAATCAGGGTCATTCTTTCTTTAGTTTCCTTAGAGTTTGCAACAAAGTCTTTTTTGCCACTATTCCAATCCTTTTTTATGTCTTCAAAATTATTTTCCATTGGTTAGTATTTTTTTTAGTCGATTTTTTATTCGGTGTATTTTTACTCTTATGCTGCTGGGCTTTATGCCAAGTACATTGGCAATTGTGTCATTATTTTGATCATCTAACACCATCATTATTAATAGCCTATCCATTTCTCTCAACTCGCCTATAGCTTTATATAAACCAAGGTTATTGTCCGTGTTTTCCTCCTCTGATGGTTCTATTTTTGATTCATTCTTTTCAGAAATAGAGTAAATTTTAGTTTTACTTTCCTTCCTTATATGTTGGAGGCAGGTGTTAACAGTAATTCTATAAATCCAGGTTTTAATACTCGATTTTGCTTCGTAGGTTGATAGTTTATTCCATATGATGATAAACACTTCTTGCGAGAGGTCGTTAGCCAATTCAGTATTTCCTTTTACAAAACCGAGGCACATTTGGCTTACCATGGTGTGGTGGTTTTTGTAAATTTCTTCGAAAGAAGCTTTGTTAGTTGGCATCGGTTAGGAATGAGTTTGCTTTATCATAAAACCATTCTGGTTGGTCAAACATAATAAAATGCTTACTATCAGCAACCATTTCAATTTGTTTGTTTGCCAAATTAGAATATTGATTCTGATAATTTGTTTTTGCAACTGTTGCATCTGGAAAGGTCGCACCCAATATTAAAGTCTTAGCTTTTACTTTTTTTAGAGTTTCTCTTAAATCTAATTTTAAAAGATCAGTATATCCATACACATACGTTTTTCGATCTGTTTCTGTTAGCCATTGCGATATTTTTTCAATTTTTTCTTTTTTTGAAGTCATATAACTGGCCATACCCGAGGCCATATTCTTAAATTGGCTACTATCCATTATTAGTAGCTAGTTATTATAAGGACTATCATATTGTATGTTTTCTGAAGAAACTCCTGGCATCATTACTTCTCTCAAACAAGGAATTGATTCTACGATTAATAAACTTTTGACCTTATTGGGTAGCGCTGCAGCTAATTCTATTGCAAGGTTACCGCCCATACTATGGCCTATTATCTGAACATTTTCTAAGTTGTTAGATTTCACGTATAATATTAGGGCTTCTTTAACTTTACTGTACCAAGGTGTATCAATTGGTTTAATTCCATTAAACCCGGCATATGAAATTTTATGGCTTTCATAATTACCATCCAAATTAGCAATTGTTTCATCCCAAACTGAGCCTGGGGATGCGAATCCAGGTAAAAATAGGATAGGCGCTCCTCTACCAACAACTTGATATTTAATAGCAGGTGTTTGTGCAAAACTTATTGAGAGCGCACAAACTAGTAATAGTGTAATTTTAATCTTTTTCATCTTTAGTTTTTTTGATTTACCCCTTAGATGCAAAAGTTCTTATTTTGTTCCACTTTGTTTTTTTATTGTTTGTAAAGTGAATGGGAATTTTTGAGAATTTAGAAAGGAAGCTTTAAACACTTTAGTATTTTTGCGCTTCCATAATGATTAAGCAGAAATAATGACACTTTCAACAAAATATAATCCATTAGAAGTAGAAGATAAATGGTATAAGGATTGGATGGACAAAGGCTATTTTAAATCGAGCCCGAATCCTGATAAAGAGCCATATACAATCGTGATTCCTCCGCCTAATGTTACGGGTGTGCTTCATATGGGGCATATGCTTAATAATACCTTGCAAGATGTGTTGATTCGTAGGGCCAGAATGCAAGGCAAGGAAGCACTTTGGGTGCCTGGTACAGATCATGCCTCTATTGCTACCGAAGCAAAAGTGGTTGCTATGCTTAAGGAGCAAGGCATTGATAAAAAAGATATAACTCGCGAAGAATTTCTTGGCCATGCTATGGAATGGAAAGAAAAATATGGTGGGATTATTCTAGAGCAACTGAAAAAATTGGGTGCTTCCTGCGATTGGGATCGTACAAAATTTACAATGGACGAAGATCTTTCTAAATCGGTGATAAAGGTTTTTGTTGATTTATATAAAAAAGGATATATCTATCGAGGTATTCGAATGGTGAACTGGGATCCTCAAAGCCAAACTGCTTTGGCGGATGACGAGGTAAACCACAAAGAAGTAAATTCTAAGTTATACCACGTTCAATATAAAATTAAAGGGGAGGATGGCTATGTAACCATTGCAACCACACGACCAGAAACTATTTTGGGTGATACGGCTGTTTGCGTAAACCCCAACGATGAGCGATACACGCACCTAAAGGGAAAACAGGTAATTGTGCCTTTGGTAAACCGTGAAGTGCCGATTATTCAAGATGAATATGTAGCTATGGATTTTGGTACAGGTTGCTTAAAAGTAACACCTGCACACGATATTCATGATTATGAGTTGGGAATGAAACACAACTTAAAATCCATTGATATATTTAATAATGACGGAACTGTAAATGAAAGTGGTGAGCTTTTCATTGGTGAAGATCGATTTGTGGTTCGAAGTAAAATTGCAAAGCAATTAAAAGCCGAAGGCCATTTGGTTAAAGTAGAGGAGTACGTAAATAATGTTGGCTTTTCTGAACGAACCGATGCTGTGGTGGAGCCAAAACTATCTACTCAGTGGTTTGTGAAAATGGAAGAGCTTACCAAGCCTGCCTACAAAGCAGTTATGGAAGATGATGTGCAATTGGTGCCACCCAAATTTAAAAATATGTACCGCCATTGGATGGAGAATGTGCGTGACTGGTGTATTTCTCGCCAATTATGGTGGGGTCACCAGATTCCAGCTTGGTATTTACCATCAGGCGAAATTGTAGTTGGAGAAACGGAAGAAGAAGCTTTGAGCGAAGCTCAGAAAATAGATGCTAATCTAACATTAGCAGATCTTAACCGGGACGAAGATGTATTGGATACTTGGTTTTCTTCTGGTCTTTGGCCAATGTCGGTATTCGATGGTATCAATAACCCTGATAACGAGGATATCAATTATTACTACCCAACCAACGATTTGGTTACGGCTCCTGAGATTCTTTTTTTCTGGGTAGCGCGGATGATTATGTTTGGGTATGAGTATAAAGGCCAAAAGCCATTTAATAATGTATATCTCACAGGAATTGTTAGAGATAAACAAGGGCGTAAAATGTCTAAATCGCTGGGTAATTCTCCAGACCCTATTGAGTTAATGAAGAAGTACGGAGCCGATGGTGTACGTACTGGTATGTTATTTAGCTCACCCGCAGGTAACGATTTGCCATTTGATGAAAAACTCTGTGAGCAAGGCCGTAATTTTTCTAATAAAATATGGAATGCGTTTCGATTATTGGATGGTTGGGAAATTGACGAGTCATTAAACGGAAAAGAAAACCAAGTTTCTATTGATTGGTTCGAAGCCAAGTTTAATACAGCGCTCGCTGAAATTGAGGACCACTTTTCTAAATTCAGAATTTCAGATGCTTTAATGACCACTTATAAACTGGTTTGGGATGATTTCTGTAGTTGGTATTTAGAAATGATTAAGCCTGAATATGGTAAGCCAATTGATAAGGCTACCTATGAAGCAACGGCTAAATTTTTTGAGAAAGTATTAAAAGTGCTTCATCCATTTATGCCTTTTATTTCGGAAGAAATTTGGCATTTATTAGGGGAAAGAAAAGAGAATGAATCGATAATGATAGCTGATTGGCCAGCCACTGAAACTTCGGACAAAGGTTTGTTAGAAAAAGCCAACTTTGCTTTTGAAGTGACTACTCAGATAAGAAACCTTCGTAACTCAAAAGGTATTTCACCTAAAGAGCAGTTTAAATTGCTTTATAAAACGGAGAAAGAATTGGCCTTCACAGGCTTCGAACATGTTGTAAGTAAACTAGCCAACTTAAGTGAGTTAACTGCCATTGATGCTAACCCTGAAACGGCCTTTAGTTTTGTAATTAAAGGAGATGAGTATTTTGTGCCTGTAGAAGGTGGGGTAGATGTAGAAAAAGAAAAAGCTGCTTTACAGAAGGAATTAGAATACTCTAAGGGATTTATTAATTCTGTAAACAAAAAATTGGGTAACGAACGTTTTGTAAACAATGCACCAGAGCAGGTGATTGCCAACGAGCGCAAAAAATTAGCCGATGCAGAAGCAAAAGTTAAGGCATTAGAGGAGCAATTAGCTGCAATGGGGTAAAATTAATCTCCCGCAGATTTCGCAGATAGGTGCTGATTTTTGATTTGTACTGAAATCATACTAAAAATCTTCTACGTAAATCAGCGCTATCTGCGGGAGAAAGATATTCTATAGTCCATTTGCTTTTCTGAATATGCCATCTGTTATTTTGTCTACATTAAAGTTGACAAGGATTCCCAGTTTTAACTCCGTAATTTTTAGATAGGTCAAAATTTGTTTGTGGTGTACTTTGGCAAGTTGCTCTACAGATTTAGCTTCAATGATTACCTTGTCTTCGATAAGCAAATCCAGCCGAAAGCCTATTTCTAGTTTTTCGTCCTTGTAGTAAACAGGAACAGGCACTTCTCTCAATACCTTTAGCCCTTGATTTTTTAATTCAATTGCTAAGGCAGTCACATAAACCGGTTCTAATAACCCTGGGCCGAACTCATTAAACACATCGAAAATGGCACCTCTTATTTTATAGGAAATATCATTCTCAGTCATGATTTCTTAATTTATCCCGCGGATCTTTGTTATCTCGTTCTGCGTAAATCAGCGCTATCTGCGGGAGGATTTTTTAATTGACTGGACTAATCATAATATGTGCCCGATACGTACCTGGGAACATCAACCAAGGTCCTCCTTTAACAACAGGCTGTAAAGGCAAACCTGTTGTTTCTTGCGTAGCAAAAGGAATATACACTACATATCTTAGGGTTGCACCAATCACTTCGTTTTTAGCGGAATCAAAATGAGCAGAAGATCCAGAAAGTACGTGTAATGTTGTGGGTGATTTAGGCATTTTTAATTTGCCAGAAACCGCTTCTGCTGCTCTGATTTTGTCAATTTCTCCACTATTTTTCCCTTCGGCTCTGAGCGCTCTACCTCTTGCCATCATTGGGTCTAAATCTTTATGGTAGCAAGCCACGCTAAACCCTTTTTTGTTAGGGTTATCTGCTAAACAAATTAATTCGTTGCTGCCTTTTTTTAAGGTAATGAATTTACCATTTGCATCATATCCCATAACTGTAGCTCCAGCTCGCTGTGTTTCAGTTGCAGCCATTACAGCGGAGGCGATTTGGTCTTTAGTAGACTGTTTTTGTGCAAATGACACAGTTGAAACAAGAAGGAAAGCAATGATTAAATTAGTTTTCATAGCGGTGTTTTTATACCAATATACAATTATTTCACTGTAAAAGTTTCAGCGCCCATTAAATAGCTGTCGGTAAAAACTTCCATTTTATAAACCCCAGATTCATAATCACTTCCTTTATCGTACAAAAATGATAGTTGTTGATTGCTATTATCAAATAAAACATCCTTAGAAGCTGTGTAAAAAGTTTCTTTCCCATCCAACATAAAAGAGCCTGAACCTTTATTTATGTCAAATACTACTTGGCCATTATTATCAATAATCCGTATAATTATTTCTTTACCTTCTAAAGGTGCTACATCATTTTTAGCGATATTAAAAACCACTTTCAACTGAGCTAATTGTCTGTTTTTAAAAGAAGACTCACGCTCCTTTCCATTTTTTGCTACCGCATAAATATGAATTCCTTCAGCTTTAAGCCGAGATGCCAGAGCAACTTTATCTTCCAATTGTTTTTTGTTTTCGTTTAAAGAAACAATAGATCGATTTAATTCATTTTTGTCTTCTTTAAGGTCGGTGTTTTCAGCAAACAGTTCTTGAGAGAGCTTCGTCAATCTGGTTATCTCCTTGTCTTTTTCTTTTAATAATTCTTGATAACCATCTGTTTTGCGCCTTAATCTGCCAATTAGTTGGCGGTTAGCCTGTCTAGTGTCTTGCAATTGTTTGCGCTCTTTTTCTATTTCATCTTGTGTGGCAAGTAACTCAGTTATGTCCCCTCCCAATGAGTCGATATCGTGAATTTTTTGAGCTAGTTCTTCGCTTATTTTAGACAATTTATCTTGCGATTCTGCTAATTCCGTTTGGTAATAATCGGTAAGCTCCGATTTTTCCTTTTGGTCTAGAAATACTTTTATTGCTAGTAGAACTACCAAAACCCCAAGTATGATAAAATAGATTGTTTTATTAGAACCTTTTTGTTTTGGTTCTTGTATTACTTCTTTTGCTGAATCAGACATATTGATTAAATTATGATGTTACAAAATTAGGCTTTCTTTGTACTTATACAACTTTATATTATGATCGAATTGAATAAAGAATATTGGTCTTCAAAATACATTGAATCCAATATGGGTTGGGATGTGGGAGAAATAACTGCTCCGCTTAAAGCGTATTTTGATCAATTGACTGATAAATCCTTGCGAATACTAATTCCTGGTTGCGGGAATGGATACGAAGCTGAGTATTTACACAATCTCGGATTTGATGTAACGGTAATTGACTTGTCGGAACACCCATTAAGTAACCTAAAGAAAAGATGCCCTAATTTTTCATCTGAAAAACTAGTTCAATCTGATTTTTTTGAATTTAATGGTTCGTTTGATTTAATTATTGAACAAACTTTTTTTAGTGCACTAAACCCTAATTTGAGGAATGATTATGTAAAGCAAATGCATAAGTTATTAGCCGCTGGAGGCAAGTTGATTGGGCTTCTTTTTAACATAGATTTATTTGATGACCATCCTCCTTTTGGCGGTAATCTAGAATTGTATAAGCCTCTATTTGATCCTTACTTTAGTTTTACTGTGTTTGAGGAATCATATAATTCCATAGAACCTAGGCAAGGGAATGAGCTATTTTTGAATTTGGTGAGAAAATGATTTTAAACCAAGGCTAAAACATTAGCCTATAATTAGTCTTCACTAAATCGGGTTGAAAAAAAACAATGCCCACTGAAAATAAATCGATGGAGTGAGTTACTTCCGGATGCTCCTTAATTTCATTCCAAGCTTGAGTCATTTCTTTTGACCAGTAAATATCATCGAGCACAAGAATAGAATCTTTATGCATGCGTTTGATAATGGATTCAAAATAATGAATAGTTGGTTTGTACTGATGGTTGGCATCAATGTAGGCGAAATCAATACTAATTCTAGAATTTAAAAACTCAGGCAATGTTTTGTCAATATTGCCTAAAATTAGCTCAATGTTATTTTTCTGATGATGTTCAAAATTAGTTGCAGCTACGTTTGCAATATCTTCTGATCCTTCAAAGGTTATGACACTTGTATCTTCTTTTTGTGCCAAATACATGGTGTTTAATCCAAACGAAGTTCCTAATTCGATAATGTTTTTAGCTCCATTAAACTCTATTAGTCGAGCTAGTAATCTGCTTACCTTGGCAGAAGTAAGCCCTTTATTAGCAATAGCACTCACCTTTGCTTTGTGAGAATTTGGATGCACCAACGAAGTGGCTCCATAATTTGTGGTGCTAACTAATAAATTTTCTTTTAAAAGTTTTTTTCTTGTATTTTCTATTCCCGCGAATTGGGTTTTATTAAAATCGGTTTGAATATACCTCGTATAAAAATTATAAATAAACGGAGATTGAAGAGAATGGGAGTTTACTTCATTTAGCCAATGGCTTGCATAAGAAAGGATCTGATGGCGCAACTAATTGTTTTTAAAAGGAACAATCATTTTGAAACTAGGAATTTGGATGGTGATGGTGTTGCCATCCATTAATTGCTCCATTGTGTAACTACCTTGCATTTTTCCTAACCCCGACCTTAAATTGCAACCCGACATATATTGGTGTTTTTGTCCAGGTTCTAAAATAGGCTGTCTGCCTACTACACCTTCACCTTCAATCTTTCTAATTGGGTGGCCAGCATCATTAATTATCCATTTTCTTCGGACAAGCTGCAATGTTTTAGGGCTGTTATTTTCGATAGTTACTTGGTATGTGAAAACATAATGGTGTTGGCTTGGGCTCGAATACTGCGATTGGTATTCTACCTCAACTGTTACCTTAACTCCATTTGTTACTTCGGTTACCATTTTTCAAAGTTAGCGATTAGATTTTTAATTTGATTGGTTGTATTATTAAACGAAAATACAACATCAATGTTTTTTATAGATGGAATTAAAACTTGAACCTTCTTGGGAGCAGCAATTAACGGCTGAGTTTGAAAAGACTTATTTTACAGAGCTTGCAGAATTTGTAAAAGTAGAATATGCCAATCAGCAAATATTACCGCCTGGAAAATTGATTTTTAGTGCTTTTGACCATTGCACTTTTGCAGATACTAAGGTGGTAATAATTGGCCAGGATCCTTATCACGGAGAGGGACAGGCCAATGGCTTATGTTTTTCAGTGGCAGATGGAATACGAAAGCCACCTTCATTGCAAAACATATTTAAAGAGGTAGCCTCAGACTTAGGCAACCCAATTCCAGACTCTGGCAATTTAGAGAGATGGGCTAGCCAAGGTGTATTAATGTTAAATGCGACACTAACGGTTAGAGCTTCTACTCCAGGCTCTCATCAAAATAAAGGCTGGGAAGCCTTTACCGATGCAGTCATATTATCTCTAAATGAGCAAAAAGAACACCTTGTTTTTTTATTATGGGGCGCTTATGCTCAAAAGAAGGGTTCAATTATAGATCGTGCAAAACATCTTGTGTTGGAATCTGCACACCCGTCACCTTTTGCCGCTTATAGAGGATTTTTTGGCAATAAACACTTTAGCAAGTGCAATGCCTATTTATCTCAAAAGGGTAAAATTGAAATTATTTGGTAGAAGAAGCTAACGATTAAGCATTTCTGCCAATTAATAGTAGTCATCCTAAATTTAACTCAGGATGACTTACTCAGTTCGTGTTTTTAATCAGCGGGAAATTATTTTTACTTAGGCTTCCACAAATGTAAATGCGGTGCCCGTTTTCCCGGCTCTCCCTGTTCTGCCAATTCTATGTATGTAGCTATCAAACGTCATTGGTACTTGATAGTTGATTACGTGTGTAACATCCGATACATCAATGCCTCTTGCAGCTACATCTGTGGCAACCAATACTCTAATTTTTCCTTGTTTAAACGAATTCAGTGCTCTTTGTCGAGCATTTTGGCTTTTGTTACCATGTATTTGGTCAGCTGAAACACCTACTTTATTAAGTTTTTGACAAAGTCGGTTGGCTTTGTGCTTGGTTTCTTCGAAGAGGAGAACTTTCTGAAATTCCTTGTTATCGAGCATCCCTTTTAATATATCGAACTTATCTTCTCCTTGCTTAAGTCTAATAATATCCTGATCTATATGATCTCCTGTTGTATCTCCTGAACTTACCTTAACAGTTACGTGGTTATGTAAAATATCCACGATAAGCGCTTCTTGAGTTTTATCTAAAGTAGCAGAAAAAAGCAGAGTATGCTTACGTTTGTGCATACTGCCAATAATTCGCTTTACATCGTGCACAAATCCCATATCTAGCATGCGGTCAAACTCATCTAGTACCAGGGTGTTAAATCTTCCAAAATCAAGATTTTTACGATTGTGCAAATCTAATAATCTTCCAGGAGTGCCAATAATTACGTGGTTGGCTTTATGTAATTTTTTGATATCTTGATTGATATTAGTGCCACCAATAAAACAAGCACTGTAAATACCTAAGCCTTTGGACATGCTTTGAAATTCTTCTTCTACCTGAGTGGCTAACTCTCTAGTAGGCACCATAACAAGCGCAAAATTCTTTTGCTTATGATCTAATAATTGCTCAATAATAGGCACTAAAAAGGCGCCTGTTTTACCTGTACCTGTTTGAGCAATTCCAAGAAGGTCTCTTTTTTCTAGAAGCGCTTCTAACGTTCTATCCTGAATTTCTGTGGGTCGTTTGAATCCTTTAGTAACCAAGCACTCCTTTAAATTAGGGCTAATTGGTAAGTCTGTAATAAGTCTATCCGATTTATAATTTTTAAGAGCAACTGCAGTGGCTTTTTTAACCAATAAATTAGGATTAAGATTAGATTTCTTTTGTCCTCTACCTTGTCTTTGGGGTTTTCTCGCGTTCCCGCCTCCGCCAGATGGCCTATTGCTATTTGAAGAATTACTTTTTCTCTTTTTAAATGAATTGTCTCTCATAATATAATGACAATTGGCTAGAGTAACTAGCACGCTTGCCTAAGCGTTTTAAATACATATATTATCCATATACTCTTTAGTGTTGAGTATGGATCTATTAAATAAATTTCTGATATTGATTCTTAAGACGCAACTTCAGCTGTAGGTAGTTTATTTATACTACCTCCCTAGCCGAATCAAAACGTAAGGAAAGTTTCTTCATATTATGATGAATAGGCCTCCAAGACAGAAAGTCTGCTAAGAATTGGGTGCAAAGATACATGGTTGTTGGGGAATATCTGTTATGCTTTGCTTTTGAAAACAAAAAAGCCGCTAAAAAGCGGCTTTAGGAGTAGCGAAGACGGGAGTTGAACCCGTGACCTCAGGGTTATGAATCCTGCGCTCTAACCAACTGAGCTACCTCGCCATTAAACGTATATTTGGCCTGCTGCCAAATGCGAGTGCAAATGTACTAATTTCATTAGTAAAATCACTAATTGATAGTTAAATTTAGTTTTAATAATCCTGATTTATTTTAACTCTAATCAATAAATTATTTTTTCTCTTTGGTAGTTTGTTTTGTGTTAAACAAATGTTGGATTAACTTTACTCACCATGGATGCAGTTCTAAGAAAAAAAATAAATATTCTAATTCATTTAGCTGGCGCTGATGGTCATTTTGATGACAGTGAGCGTGCTTTTATTTATAATATATGCTTACGCCAAGGAGTGGATTTAGACACCATTGGTGATTTAATTGCCGAGCCCGAAGGGATTGGCTCTTTAGGAGCCCTCTCGCACGATACCGCTGTAGATTATTTAACAGACAGTATTCTGCTAATGTTAGTAGATGGAAAAGTACTGCCCAGCGAAATTCTGTTTTGTCAAGATATGGGCTTGCGGCTTGGGTTTCAAAAGGCGGCAGTAGATAAACTTATCGATGAGATTAGGGAAGACTTCGGGATTACATATGATGAACTTCATCAGCATGTTATTGCATTGCCTCACCCCAATAAAATATAGGCATAGGTAAAATACCTATATTTTGCACTATTATTATTTATCTTGGATTTTATAAATATTCGCAAGCTACTTTTGAATCTGTAAGTTTTTCATACAGGTTTTGGTTAGATGGCTCAGCATTTTATGTTGGGCCATCTTTAGTTTAATGCTTTTTTCTCTTACGAACAGGAGGAAGGTCTATTTCTGGCTCAGGTTTATAAAAAGGTTCTTCTCTATTTTCTATTATAAGAATATATTCGCCAGGTTTTAATTCTTGCACAAATATGTCAAGCCCATAGCCTTTTTTGAATAGCTTACCATCCGAATTCTTTATTTGATAGTCAGTGGACTTAGAGAGCGATATTATTTCATCTACCTCTTCTGTAGGGTAAAACGAAATGGGGTCAGCCGTAGAGTAAAATTCGAATTCTTCGGAATAGGTATCTGTTATTTCTGATACATAATGTAATCTAAATAGATTATCTCCTGCATAATGTACCACGCCAATACTGTATTGATTATTATCGATATCTCCTTTGGCCTTCACTTTCTGAATGGTTTTCCAACCATCTAAAAACATTTTTTCTAGTTCAAAATAAGCATTTTTGCCTTGCTCTCCATTGCTAATCCAAGAAACAGAAGCATTATCAGCCATAGGCTGAACGATGGTGAATCCGCTGCCCAGTTTTAATACCCTTGGGTTTAAAATCTTAGGTAAACACTCGGCATAATGAAACACTAAGATTGAAATGGAATCATTGAGATTAAACCCTGTTAAATCTACTGTAAGTGCAGATGAGTTTGGCGAAGAAAGTACAGTGTTTCCATTTACAGCAATGGATTGTACGCAAAAGAATTTTTTGCCGCTGTTATAAGGGTTTTGAATATACACATCTTTGCCCCTATACACTCCTTTCAGCATAAGCTGCTGCCCAAATGAGTTTAGGCTTAGAAAGAGAAAACCATATAAAATAAGTTTATTCAAATCGTAGTGATTCTATTGGATCTAACCTTGATGCTTTTTTTGCAGGGTAATAGCCAGAGCCTACACCTACAACTATGCCAATTAAAAATGAAAAGAATATCCATAACCATGGCACTATAAACGAGATATCATCACCAATTAAGTTAGTAACTAAATTTCCCAATGCCATTCCTAGTATAATACCAGCAATACCTCCCATTTGTGTAACTACTATGGCCTCAATTAAAAATTGCTGCCTTATTCTAGCTGGGGTAGCTCCTAATGCTTTTCGTATGCCTATTTCGCGTGTTCGTTCGGTTACTGAAACCATCATTATGTTCATTAAGCCAATTGAGGCTCCTAGTAGAGTAATAATTCCGATGCCAAAGCCACCAATTCTTAAATAGCCCGTTATGTCGTTCAATTTTTCGGCAAGGGATTCGCTTCGTTGCACTTCAAAGGATTCTGGTGCTCCAATTTTGTCGTGCCTTATAATACGCATCAACCCTTGGGCTTCGCCCATAGCTTGCTCCATCGAAAAAGAATTATCAACCAGTACATCTATCTCAATGGTTAAACTTCGTCCAGCAGCCATTGCTCGAGCACTATTTAATGGAATAATCACTCGATCATCCGAGCTGCCACCATCCATTGCTCCCTGTGCACTTAGTACTCCTATTACTCTAAACCTGATACCCCAAACTGAAATTTCTTCGCCCAAAGGGTCGGTATCTTTTTTAAATAATTTCTTGGCAATCTCTTTACCGATTACCGCTACATTGGTTCCGTATTTTATTTCAATTTCAGAAAAATTTCTTCCATCTTCAATATCAAGTCCTTCTTGATAAATATAATTTTGGTTGCCACCAACTACGCTTATGTTAGGATTCGTTTTTTCTGATAATCGTTTTACTTCGGCAATTTGAGTTATAAATGAGGAAAGGCTTACTTGTGCATTAGAGGAGAATTTTTCTGAAAATTTAACCGCTTCTTTATAGGTAATTGGAGGATACACTCGTTCATCTTTTCCTCTAGACCTACCTCTTTGTCGTTTAACGGCAATGTTAAATGAATTGGCGCCTAAGCTTGAAAAACTTTCGGTAATAGATGATTGAATTCCATCTATTGCAGTTAGGATGCCGACAAGCGAAGCAATGCCTATGGCAACAATTAATGCGGTTAATACACTCCGAAGTAAATTGGCATTTATCGACCGAAATCCCTCTCTAATATTTTCTATTAAATTCATTTGATGATTTATATGAATGCAAAGTAAGTAATTCCTCTTATTTTTGATTTACCGCTCATCAGTAATTTCAATATTTTGATAAAATTTATACACATATTTTTTCTTCTATTAGTCTCAGCTACGTCTTATGCCAACTATTTGGTTATTCCAATGGATGATAGTCAAACGGACCACCTGAAGGCCTATGGTATAACCTATTGGGTATTGCAACAAGATGTAGAGGCTGATTGGTTGTTAAACTACAGAGGCGGCTGCTTTATGATTAAGTTTCATACTCGAATTGAAAACGAATTAATTATACGTGGGGTTTCGTATGAAGTTATAAGTGATGCCAATGCGAATGGGATTTTACAAGAAATTGCTAGCCCAGCCTCTAATATGGATGTAATGAAACTAAATAAGTTCCCTAAAATAGCTGTGTACTCACCCAAAAGTAAGCAGCCTTGGGATGATGCCGTAACCTTAGTACTCACTTATGCAGAAATACCTTATGATGTAATATTTGATGATGAAGTAATGACTGATGGGTTGCCAGAATATGATTGGCTGCATTTGCATCACGAAGATTTTACGGGGCAGTACGGTAAGTTTTGGGCTAATTATAGCAATCAACCGTGGTATATTGAGCAGCAACAAGAATTTGAAGCCAATGCAGCTAAATTTGGCTTTAGTAAAGTCTCGGATTTGAAATTGGCTGTGGCCAAAAAAATTAAAGAATATGTTGGGGGCGGAGGGTTCTTATTTGCGATGTGCTCTGCAACAGATACGTACGATATCGCTTTATCTGCCGAAGGCTTAGATATTATTGAACGTATGTATGATGGCGATCCTGCTGACCCTACTGCTCAACAAAAACTAGATTATAGTAAAACCTTTGCGTTTAAAGATTATGTACTAAATCGAAATCCTCGTGAAATTGAGTTTTCTAATATAGATATGCAGTTTCGAGAACGAGGACTTAACCAGCAAACAGATTTTTTTAAATTATTTGAATTCTCTGCAAAATGGGATCCTGTGCCTACCATGCTTACCCAAAACCATGTGCATGTAATTAAAGGATTTATGGGGCAAACAACCTCTTATCGTAAACAATTAGTTAAGTCGGATGTGGTAATTATGGGCGAAACTAAATCTACAGGCGAAGTGCGATACATACACGGCATTTACGGCAAAGGATTCTGGAC
>CAZDQR010000040.1:2027-16197 GCA_964507315.1 uncultured Roseivirgaceae bacterium | reverse complement strand
AAATCGCTCTAAATTAGTTAGGTGCAAATCATCATTATCATATTAACAATCATTCACTTAAGTAGTGCATTTTATTATGTAGTTACGAAATAAAATTTTAGCTTTATAAATATCTTAAAACCCAATTTTTATTATGAACAAGTCCTATTTATTAATACTATTTTTGGTTTCGTCCTTTATTGGTCGAGCGCAAGAGAATTTTAAATATTTTTATAATCAAGATGTAAGTTTTGATGAAGCCATACCAACGCCTAAAGATATTCTAGGCTTTGACGTGGGAGATTGGCATGTTAGCCACGATAAATTAGTGGAGTACATGAAAGCCGTTGCAAAAGCATCGGATCGTGTTACTCTAGAAGTAACTGGTTATACGTATGAACATCGCCCATTGCTCTTGCTCACCATTACCAATCCTGCAAACCAAGGAAATATTGATAAAATTAGAGAAGAGCACTTAGCTATTAAAACCAGTAGTGCAGGGCTAGAGAATAAGCCCGTAGTAGTTTGGCTAGGCCATAGCATACACGGAAATGAGGCCAGTGGAAGCAATGCATCCTTATTAATTACTTACTATTTAGCCGCGGCCCAAGGGGAGGCAATTGATAACATGTTATCTAAGACTATTATTTTGCTAGATCCTTCTTATAATCCTGATGGATTAAACAGGTTTGCCAGTTGGGTAAATAGCCATAAAAGTAAAAATTTGGATGGCAGCTCTTTAAGTATAGAGCATAATGAAGCTTGGCCTAGGGCAAGAACGAATCATTATTGGTTTGATTTAAATAGAGATTGGTTGCCTGTGCAACATCCAGAGTCTCAAGCAAGAATTACTAATTTTTATAAATGGCAGCCCAATATTTTAACGGATCAACATGAGATGGGTTCAAATTCAACCTATTTCTTTCAGCCCGGAATCCCTTCAAGAAACAATCCCTTAACTCCAGAAAACACATTTGACTTAACTCGAAAAATTGCAAGGTATCATGCCAAAGCAATGGATGCTATTGGTTCTCAGTATTATTCCGAAGAAAGTTTTGATGACTATTATCCTGGTAAAGGTTCTACCTTCCCGGATTTAAATGGTTCGGTGGGTATTCTGTTTGAACAAGGAAGTGTAAGAGGCCACTTTAGAGAAACGGTCAATGGTGAAATGGATTTCAAATTCGCTATTAGAAACCATGTAACTACTAGTTTGTCTACGTTAGAAGCAGCTCAAACACTTAGAGTTGATTTATTGACTCATCAAAATGAGTTTTTTGCAAGTGCTTCTAAATTAGCATCTAATGATGCAGTTAAGGCTTATGTGTTTACCAATAATGGCGATGCAAGTAAATCGTCTGCATTTTTGGAGGTATTAACTAGGCACCGAATTGGCATTGAGAAACTAACAAATAATTATAAGCAGTATGCTAAGGGAGAGAGTTATTTAGTGAAATTAAATCAAGAACAATACAGGTTAACAAAAGCTATATTTGAAAAAAGAACAACGTTTAAAGACAGCCTTTTTTACGATGTATCGGCTTGGACTTTGCCCTTGGCTTTTGGCTTGCAATACCAAGAAGTGGGAGCTAAGGAGCTTCCTAAAATTAAATCAGAATCTTTTAGTTATACTAAAGTAGAACCTTCTACTAAGCTGCAACTTTCTAATTATGGATATTTGCTTAGTTGGGAAGATTATATGTCTCCAGCAGCACTTAGTAAAATTCAAAAAGCAGGGTTACGAACTAAACTTACAACCCATAGTTTTAAGCTAAATGGTGCAGAGTATTCCGAAGGAACGATTTTTATTCCTACTCAAAACCAAAGCCTATCAAATGAAGAGATTTATAGTTTAATGAAATCGGCAGATGAGTCATATTTAGCTTCTATAATAAGTATAAATTCTGGCGATGCAGATGGTGTTAAATTAGGGAGCCCTTCTTTTGAGCATCTTAATTCGCCCCAAATTGCAGTGGTTGGAGGCGATGGTGTTTCTTCGTACGAAGTTGGTGAAGTTTGGCACCTCTTAGATGAACGAATGGATATCCCTATGAGTGTGGTTGCCATTAATCAGTTAAATTCTGGCAATATGAGCTCGTTTAATACCATTATAATGGTTAGTGGCAATTACTCTAAACTCAAAGTTAGCAAAATGCAAGAATGGGTTAAAGCAGGAGGTTTAATTATTGCAACAAAAAGCGCAGGTAAATGGCTATCTAAAAATAAAATTACAACTGTTAAATACCTGAAAAATGAACCTGACAGTACGCAACAAAGGCCATACGAATTAATGAGTAGGTATCGTGGAGCACAAGTAATTGGTGGTAGCATTTTCGAAACTAAAGCTGATCTTAGTAATCCCTTATTTTATGGCTATGCGGCTAGCAATATTCCTGTATTTAGAAACAGTACTATTATAATGGAGCGTAGTAAAAATGCGTATGCAAACCCATTAATGTACACAGCAAATCCTTTGTTGAGTGGTTATGTGTCATCTAAAAACATTAGTAAGTTGGGTAACACAGCAGCTGTTCAAGTGGATAAAGTTGGAAGAGGAACTGTAATTACTTTTACAGATAACCCAAACTTTAGAGCGTTTTGGTATGGCACCAACCGGATGTTTTTAAATGCATTGTTTTTTGGTAGAGAAATTAGAACCAGGTAGAAATATTGAAAGATAGCTCATTGGGTGACTTTGAGTCACTCGGTGAGTTATAATCGTTTTCTTTATCTATTAATGGTGTCATTATCAAGCGTAAAACTTGATAATATTGTGAGGCTGCCGCCTCACAATACAGAGTAGAAGTGTTAGCCAAAATAATAGACTTGCATTACGGCTAAGATCCCTACGGGATGACTTGCTGAACGAAAAAGAGGCTGATTCATACGAGTCAGCCTCTTTTTTAATCTGCGACAATCTGCGCAATCAGCGGGAGTGTTTTCTAACCCTGCGTAAATCAGCGGGAGAGAAATTCTACTTACTCTTCTCCTAAAAACGGGTACTTATAATCGGTAGGCGAGATAAAGGTTTCTTTAATTGTACGTGGAGAAACCCAACGCATTAAATTAATCGCAGACCCTGCTTTATCATTCGTTCCTGATGCCCTTGAACCTCCAAAAGGTTGTTGCCCAACTACAGCACCAGTAGGCTTATCATTAATGTAGAAATTACCAGCTGCATGCACCAATCGCTTGGTTGCTAATTCAGCTGCATATCTATCTCTAGAGAAGATAGCACCCGTTAAAGCATAAGGAGAAGTTTCATCTAATAAACGAAGCGTGTCTTCAAAATTTTCTTCGTGATAGACATATATAGTTACCACAGGTCCAAAAATTTCTTCACACATTGTTGTGTACATTGGGTCTTTTGCTTCTAGTACAGTAGGCTCAATAAAGTATCCCTTCGAATCATCATGCCCGCCACCAGCAACTAGCTCAACAACTGGGCTTTCTTTGGCATCGTCAATGTATTTACTGATTTTATCAAACGATTTTTTATCGATTACGGCATTAATAAAATTGCCAAAATCCTCTACATCACCCATTTTAAAATCGGCAAGATCAGCTTGGATAAATTTCTTTACATCTGGCCAAATATTAGAAGGCACATAAGCGCGAGAAGAAGCCGAACATTTCTGCCCTTGAAACTCGAAAGAACCACGTGTAATAGCTGTTGCAACTTGCTTGGCATCCGAAGATTTATGAGCGATGATAAAATCTTTGCCGCCTGTTTCACCCACTATACGAGGGTAAGTTTTGTATTTGCCAATGTTAGTGCCAATGGTTTTCCATAAATGTTGAAAAACTCCTGTGCTACCTGTAAAATGCAATCCTGCAAAATCAGCGTGATTAAAAATAACATCTCCTGCCACAGGGCCATCAACAATTATTAAATTAATAACGCCATCGGGCAAGCCAGCTTCTTTAAACACTTCCATAATAACTTGTGCCGAATACACTTGCGTGTAAGCAGGTTTCCAAATAGCCACGTTGCCCATTAGAGCTGGTGCTGCAGGTAAATTGCCAGCAATAGATGTGAAATTAAATGGAGTAATGGCAAAAACAAATCCTTCTAAAGGTCTGTACTCTAGTCTATTCCAAATACCTGGAGCTGATTCTGGTTGCTCTTTATAGATATCTGTCATGTATTGCACATTAAACTTTAGAAAATCTATAAATTCACAAGCGGCATCAATTTCTGCTTGATAAGCATTTTTTGATTGCCCAAGCATAGTAGTAGCATTAATCTTAGCTCTATAAGGTCCTGCCAATAAATCGGCTGCTTTTAAAAAGATAGAAGCTCTATGCTCCCAGCTCATTTCGGCCCATTTGGTACGAGCACTTAAAGCAGCATTTATTGCTTGTTCTACATGAGATGCATCTCCTTCATGAAAATGCCCTAACACATGCTTATGGTCGTGCGGAGGATTTATTTCAACCTTATTCCCCGTTCTCACTTCCTCGCCTCCTATGTACATAGGAATGTCAACTTGTTTGTTTTTATAATCAGCAAGTACTTTTTTTAATTCTGCTCTTTCTGGAGATCCTGGAGCATATGATTTAACCGGCTCATTAACAGGTGCCGGTACCTTATAAAATGCATTGGACATATTGCTTGTTTTTTTATTGTAAAGATAAGCCGAATGATTAAAAGGTTATAGGCATTTTGCCGATTTACTTAGCAACCTGAGTTCAGAAGAGAACAAAATGTTTAGAATTACCATTGTGGAGTAGTAACTTTATTTTTTTAATACAAATTTTATAAAATTGATAAGGAATTTATTCGTCACATTTTTTTCGCTTTTAGTAGCGTTGCCAACTTTGGCCCAAACCTACAAAGTAGGTGTGTTTGATAACCCACCCATGGTATATATGAATGAAGAGGGCGTTGCCGATGGCTTTTTTATTGAATTGCTTGAGCAAGTGGCTACAGAAAATGGATGGGAGCTGGAGTACTACCCATGTGCCTTTGTCGATTGCAAATTGATGCTGGAAGCAAATAGTATTGATATATTGCACGATTTAGGCCATTCTTCTGCTCGAGATTCCATTTTTGATTTTAATGAAACATCTATTATCTCCACTTGGGCAGAGGTTTATTTTTCAAATGGAAGGGAGGAAAGCATCAATGATATTGCTGACCTTGATGGCCTAACAGTATCGAGTTTAGATGGCGATTATTTTTATGAGAATGGCACCACAGGTTTACTTGATTTAGGCAGAGAATTGGGCTTAAACATTAACGTACAAAAGGTAGATTCCTATGTAGAAGCTATGGAGCTGGTTGAAAATAAAGAAGTGGATGCTGCCTTAGTATCCAAGGTTTTCGGAGACTTTAATGCGCATAATTTTGATGTTGAAAGAAGCCAAATAATGATTTCTCACCTTAGTTTAAGGTACGGTATATCAAAATCAACAAAGGATAAAGATTTGATAAGAAAAGCTATTGATAAGGTGGTAAGAGCACAGATTAGCAATGAAAACTCTTTGTACTATAATTTAAAAGAGGAGTATTTTATTGGTGTGCCAGTAGAAATTTTACCTAAATGGCTATGGCAGGTATTGTTAATATTAATTATGGTAGTAGGCTTTTTAACCATTGCCAGTTTGCTTTTGAGATATCAAGTAGAACGAAAAACCAAAGAATTAAAAGAAACAAATAAAATACTAAGAGCCTCCGAACATGAAGCGCTTTTGGCTCTAAGCACTATAGAAGCATCCAGCGATTTAGCTTTTTGGAGCAAACCAGGCTTAGGTGTAATTCGAGTAAATAAAAAGGCATCGGAAGTATTAGGCTACGAAGAGAAAGAAATAATAGCATTGGAACCCGGAGCCCTTGTGCCAGATGATAAACAAGAAGAATTTTGGGAGCTTATTAATTTGGCGGATGAAAACCACTCAAACCTTAGATTCGAAAGTGAGTTATTAAAAAAAACTGGGGAAAGAATTCCTGTTGAAATAAGCTTAGATTATTTTGAGTTTGAAGGCGTGAACTATATCTGCGGTTTTGCGAGAGATATTACCGAACGTAAAACTGCGGTTAAACAAAGGCAAGAATTAATGTCGCACTTGGCAGAGCGTAACAAAGAGTTAAATTGCTTATTCGATGTGTCTAAATTAACTTCTGATACGCATAGAACCATCGAAGATATTCTTCAAAAAGCAGTTGAGCTTATTCCACTATCATGGTTTTATCCCGAGATAGCCTGTGCCAAAATATCTTGTAGTTTTGGCGATTTTCAATCGTCTGATTTTGAAGAATCAAACTGGAAAATTGAAGCCCCCATTATTATTGATGATGGTAATAAAGGGGTACTCGTAGTTTATTACAAAGAAGAAAGACCAAACCTGAATGAAGGCCCGTTTTCTTTTGAAGAGCGAAATTTAATAGACACGTTAGGTGAATTATTGGGTAATATGCTTAATGTAAAAGGAGCGGAGCAAAAAAATATTGCTACCATTATGAATACCGAAGATAGGGAACGAACAAGGATTTCTAAAGAAGTACACGATTCTTTAGGTCAAACCTTATCTGCCATTGCTTTAAATATGGATAAAGTAAATCAGGAGGTAGCATTATTAGGCGATAAGGAGCAAGAGCGATTTAAAAATTTAAACATACTTATTAGTCAGGCAGTAATTGAAAGCCGAAACATTGCTCATAACCTTATGCCATCTACTCTGAGCGATTTTGGGTATTCCCTTGCGGTAGAAAATATGATTGATACTTTAAAAGGTGCCACAGAAACCAAGTTTAATTTCTATACAAATTACTCAGTTAAACGACTGGCAGAATCAGCAGAATTAGGCTTATACCGCATTACTCAAGAAGCTGTAAATAATATTATTAAGCATGCACAAGCTAAAAATGTTACTATTCAATTAATGTGCTACCCAGATATTGTTATTTTATCTATAGAAGATGACGGAATTGGCTTTGATTTAAATAATAGCAATGAATTAAGTAGATTTGGGTTGAATAGCATGGAAAACAGGGCTCGTTCTTTAAATGCCGAGTTTAGTTTGGATAGTGAAGTGGGTAAAGGAACTGTAATTACCTTGCAAATACATATGAAAAAATAAAACCAGAACGTTAAAATAGTTACGACTCAAATCGATAATTATTTTTTATTTTAACAGATCAATCAACCTTTGAAAAAAATACGCAAATGAAAATACTGTTAGTTGATGACCATAGATTAATTAGAGATGCCATTCGATCGTATATGGATGATGATGGTGGTTATGAGGTGGTTGGCGAGGCTTCGCACGGGCAAGAGGCCATTCGTGCGTTAGAAGATACCGAAGTTGATGTAGTATTAATGGATATTAATATGCCCATTATGGATGGGCTGGAGTGTACCAAGGAAATTAAGAGCCGTTGGCCACATATTAAAGTGCTTACCTTAAGTATGATGAGCGATAACCTGCATATTAAGCAAATGATGGGAGCTGGCGCAAGTGGGTATGTGCTAAAAAACTGTACAGAAAAAGAACTAAAAAAAGCAATTGATACAGTTTTTGAAGGCGATACGTATTATAGTGCAGATGTTACAGAAATTGTAATGGCTAATTTGGTAGTTGATATGCCATTAACCGAGCGCGAAAAAGAAGTGCTCGAATTAATTATAAAGGAGCATACCAATAACGAAATAGCAGATAAACTCTTTATTAGTAACCGAACAGTAGATGCGCACAAGCGTAATTTGCTTGAAAAAACGGGTTCTAAAAATGTAGCGGGCTTGGTTATGTTTGCCATTCATAATCAAGTTTTCGAGGATTTATAATTACGTGCTATGAAGTTTAGACCAATTATATATACTGCTTTAACTTTTGTCTTTATTTGTTATCTGCAAAGTTGTGTGGTGTACCACTCCAACACATTAAGTTTACAAGAATCTGTGAATAAGGGAAAGGTAAAGGTGGTAGATTCAAAAGGGACCTCTTACAAATTTACGAATATAGAAATCATAGATGGTGCTTATCTTGGCAGTGGAGGGCCTTATAGCAATCTCCCCTATGTGATAACAGCAACTGGCCCCAAAACACGTTTAGATTCAACGCTAGTGGAGGTAGTATATTTAAAAGATCGCAGAAAATCTACTTCTAGAACCGTTTGGCTAGCTATTCTATCCGTTCCTGTGGCCTTTATTTTTACGGGAATTGTGGTTAATCTAACCGGAATTTGGTAATCATACTTCGTTGAGTGAGAGGTGGAGTACACATGTAAATTAAACTATAATCTGAGTAAATTATGGAACATCGTCAATCCTTGCTTAAAAGCACCACTGCTTATTTTTTCATTTTATTGATGCTATTTCAGAGCTGTGTAGCATACCAATCAACTGCAACTACTCTAAGTTCAGCCGTAGATACGGGCCCAGTAAAGCTTGTTGATAATAAAGGGAGAATCTATAAGTTTAAAAATGTAGGTTTAAAGGATGGCACATATCTTGGTACAGGCAATGTTTATTCCGATTTGGAATATGTCACAAGACTTGATGGCGGTTTATCAATACTCGACTCCGCTAATTTTAACCAGGTTTACCTAAAAGATGTTGACAGATCTCAAATGAGATCTATATGGCTTGGTGTTGGCATTACTTCATTTGCTGTACTAGTGGTTTTAACAGTTATAGCGGCAATTCAACTTCGCAATTTTTAGTATATATATAGTTGTTAACTATAAGTTTTCATTCATATTAAACCTTATCTAGTTTATATTTGTTTAACCGCTATGCTAGGATTTCGTTTTTCACAATACGTTGCTCCCAAAGATAATCGTTCGCCTTTTGAAAGGCTCTTAGATTTATTTTTGGAATTGCTTGTTTATACATCTGGCGATGTAGAAGAGGCGCTCGATTGGATGGATGAAATAGATAAAGAGCATAAGCTAACCACTCCAGAGTATACCCTCGAAGATTTTAGAAAAGACCTTCAAAAAAATGCTTTTATTGAGTCCGATGTAGGTGGTGGAGGGAAATTGGCAGCTAAAACGGAAAAGCTCATTCGCAAACGAGCATTAGATCAAATTTTTGGTAAGCTTAAAAAAGGATTATCAGGCAATCATGGTTCTAGAATTAACGGCATCGGTGATGAACAAACGGCCGACCGAAGGCCCTACCAATATGGAGATAGTTCCTCTCAGATAGATTTTACGGCTAGCTTGCGAAATAGCCAAATTAGAGGAGGTATTGATAACTTCAACTTACGAGAAAGTGATTTGGAAGTGATGGAGAAGGAGCAGAAAAGCCAGATGTCAACCGTGTTGATGATTGATATTTCGCATTCCATGATTTTATATGGAGAAGACAGGATTACTCCTGCCAAAAAAGTAGCCATGGCTCTTTCAGAACTTATAACCACAAAATACCCTAAAGATACCTTGGATATTGTGGTATTCGGGAACGATGCTTGGCAGATAAAAATCAAGGATTTACCTTACTTAAAAGTGGGGCCATATCATACCAATACCGTGGCTGGCTTAGAGCTTGCCATGAGTTTGCTGCACAGAAGGAAAACGCCCAACAAGCAAATATTTATGATTACTGATGGCAAGCCTACTTGTTTAAAATTAAAAGACGGCAAGTATTATCAAAACAGTGCTGGTCACGATCCAAGAATTATTAATAAAACAATAAACCTTGCAGTTCAATGCCGCAAACTACATATACCAATAACCACTTTTATGATTGCTCGAGATCCTTATTTACAAAAGTTTGTGGAGGATTTTACAGAGGCTAATAAAGGCAAAGCATTTTACTCAAGCCTTCAAGGTTTGGGTGATTTTATTTTTGCAGATTATCAACAGAATAAACGAAAATCAATATGAATATTAGTCAAATAACTACGGTTGGTCAATTAAAAGAATCGGGCTACACACCTAGCTCTATAAAAGAGGAAATGCGTTCCAATTTAATTGAGCGCCTAAAAAAAGGATTACCAGTATTTGATAATATTATTGGCTACGAAAATACTGTGATACCGCAAATTGAAAGGGCAATTTTAGCAGGCCATAATATTAACTTTTTAGGATTACGGGGCCAGGCTAAAACAAGAATGGCACGACAACTAGTTACACTGTTGGATGAATATATGCCCATAATAGAAGGCTCTGAAATTAATGATGATCCGTTGAAGCCACTTTCTTATTATGGACGCAACAAATTAGAAGAGTTAGGAGATGAAACACCCATCTCGTGGGTACCAAGATTAGAACGCTATGCAGAAAAGCTGGCCACACCGGATGTAAATATTGCTGATTTAGTAGGTGACTTAGATCCGATAAAAGCAGCCAATTTAAAGTTGAGTTATTCCGATGAAGGGGTTATCCATTTTGGTATTATTCCTCGTTCTAACCGTGGCATTTTCGTAATTAACGAATTGCCTGATTTGCAACCAAGAATACAAGTTGCTCTATTTAATATTTTACAAGAAGGAGATATTCAGATAAGAGGATTCAAGCTTCGGTTTCCATTGGATGTACAATTTGTGTTTACAGCAAACCCCGAAGATTACACAAATCGTGGAGCTATCATTACACCATTAAAAGATCGAATTCAGAGCCAAATATTTACACATTATCCCGATACGATTGAAATTGGCAGAGCCATTACTACTCAAGAAGTTAAACTAACTGAATCGCAGAAAAAAAGTATTTATGTTCCATTGGTAATTGAACAGCTCATAGAGCAAATAGCAGTAGAGGCGCGTACGAGCGAATTCGTGGATGAAAAAAGTGGCGTATCTGCACGTTTGCCAATTACCGCTTACGAATCGGTAGTTGGTGCAGTTGAACGTAGAATATTGATTAATGGCGAGACAAAGGGTCAAGCTCGGATTGGAGATTTACTTGCTGCTATACCTGCCATTGTTGGCAAAATAGAAATGGTGTATGAAGGCGAGCAAGAAGGCGCTGTAGCCATAGCGCACAAGTTAATTGCTTCTGCTATCAGGTCGTTGGCGCCATTATATTTTAATGATTTCACTGGGTTGCAAAATAAGAAAGAACCATTGATACGAGAGAAATATTTAAAGATTAATCAATGGTTTGAGAATGGGAATGAGCTAACGATTGAAAGTGATTGTAGTGAGAAAGTATACCTCGGGCTGCTTAACTCGGTAGAAGGGTTGCGTAAAACAGCAATGGGAACAAAAAAAGAGAGTTCAAATAATGAAGAAATATTAATGGAATACCTAGTACATGTTTTGGCAGCTTATTCCATGCTAGATAAAAAAGTATTGGAGTCGAGTGTTAGTTTTCAGGATTACTTTAGTTCAATTATGCCAAAGGCATAAAGTGCTTTAAAAATCTAAACATGACTTATCTCATTGTTATAGGCCATAAGTACAAGTAGTTTTGAGATTATCTTAATTTAATTTCAATTGAACGTGCCTCAACACTCCACTTATCCATTTTCGCTCGAGCGAAAACAAATTGTAGACTTTTTAAGTGTAGCAAAAAAGAAACACACTGCAAATGCCGTGATGGATTTTGATATTACAGGAATGCGTAACGAGCTGAGGAAAGCAAGAAGAATAACAAAAAGACATGCTTCTCTCACAGGTTATCTGCTTTATTGTTTTGCGCAGTCAGTTGAGGCGAACAAAATGGTTCAGGCTTACCGAAAAGGCAACAAGTTAATTGTTTTTGATGACGTTGATGTCTCAACCATGGTGGAGCGTAAAGTAAATGGTGTTCCTGTGCCTGTAAGTTATATACTTAGAAAAGCAAATACCAAATCTGTTTTTGAAATCTCTGAAGAAATTAGAAATGCGAAAACTGGAGATACGGTAGATTTGATAGATAGCAAAGAGATACAGAGTAAAAAGAATTTTATTGCCATAGTGAAAAGGGTTGGGTTTTTACGAAGGTGGTTTTTAAAACGTATGTTCAGTGATCCTTTTCTAAAGAAAAAATACAATGGTACTGTTGGATTTTCATCTATGGGGATGTTTAGTCATGAGTTAACTGGTTGGGTAGTACCCATTACTCCACAAGTACTTAGTGCAATGGTAGGAGGTATTCGTGAAGTTCCTGGAATTATAAACGGGGAAATCGCTATATGCGAAATGGCTTGCATTACAATTTCAATGGATCATGATATACTCGATGGAGCTCAAACTGCACGGTTTATTGAAAAATTTAGGAAGTTATTAATTGGCGGCATTGATTATGATGGTAAAGTGGAAGTTGCAAAAGACTTGTCTGATTTAGTTCCTTCAGAGCCCCTACTAAGCGTTTAACAATTATATATTAGTTTAATAAATATTTTTTGGTGGATATAGCACCATTAAAAAAAATGTCATTATGGAAAAGAAATCGTTTAAACCCGCAGAAGTTTATAACTTAAAAAAAGCTATAAACTTTGCAGAAGGAGGAGTTGTTTCTAAACAATTTATAAAGAACAAGGGTGGAAATATTACTTTCTTCGCTTTTGATAGAGGAGAAGGGTTAAGCGAGCATACTGCACCGTTTGAAGCCGTTGTTCATATAATAGAAGGTAAAGCAGAAGTATCGATTGATGGAATTGGATATGTTGTAAGTGAAGGCGAATTAATAATTATGCCAGCAAATATTCCTCATGCACTTCAAGCAATTGAGCCTTTTAAAATGTGTTTGATAATGTTGAAAGACTAATTGTTATACAAGTTAAATTTTATGAAAAACAAAGCCAGTTTTTTTATTTTGATTTTATTTTCACTTTTTCAAAGTTGTGCTATTTACGAAAAAAACTCTGTATCACCTTATGAAGCAATGGGGAGAGGGAAGGTGAAAATTTTTGATATTAGAGCCAACAAATATAAATTCACCAATATTATAGAAATAGATAGCGTGTATTATGGTGTTGGTCGTGAATATATTTCTGAAGCCAATTATATCGCAAAACCCGATGCTAGAACGCCTTTAGATTCGATTATGGTTTCTCAAATTTTTATAAAAAAAACAAAACAATCATCGTTAGGAACACTATTCATAGCAATTGGGGTCTTGATTTTTGTATTTATAGCAGTGTGATTTTGTTTTTTTTAACTGTAGAAACTATGATGCGAGTATCATTTTAATCTAAACTCTGTGAGAAGAAAAAAAATATTAATTTCAGCAATTTTGATGGTGCTTTCACAAAGCTGTGTTGTGTACAGTACAAACTCTGTTGCCCTTAAACAGGCACAGAATAAAGGAATGGTTAAATTAACTTATGAAAATGGTCAAGTCTATAAATTTGATAATATAGTTGAAAAGGATAATATCTATTATGGGATGGGAATTGAGTTTGTATCAGAAACTCAACATACTGTACACGAAACCGCTACAATGGCAATTGATACTACAAAAGTTTCGAGTATTTTTATAAAAGACATAGGAAAGTCAAAAAGAAGAACAACTTTATTTTGGGTCGCAGGGGTTATACCTGCTGTTTTTATAGCAGCCATAATAATTTACTTTAACTTCTTTTTTTATATTTAGTAATTGGGGACACTGAGGATAATTTTACTTATTTTTTCGAAATTAGCTTAGGGGGAAGGCACCGTTATTACAACGGTTTCTCAAAAAAACAGCGTCAACTTTTACATTAAGTGTGAGCGATTTTATTCTACCACCTCCTATCTTCATTATCAAGCATGCTCAAATAGCTTAAATAGCGGCTTTCTGCTATTTGCTCATTTTCTAGAGCTTCTAATACAGCACAATTGGGCTCGTGGGTGTGCATACAATTATTATACTTGCATTCCCCAAGTAAAGCACGCATTTCAGGGAAATAATCAGAGAGTTCATCGTCTTCAATGCCTATTAAACCGAGTTCTTTAATACCAGGCGTGTCAATAATTTTTGTGGTTTCATTTACCTCAAACATTTGTGCAAATGTGGTGGTGTGTACGCCCTTTTGCACAGATTCAGATATTTCACTCACTTTTTGTTCAAGGTTTGGAATTAGTAAATTTGTAATGGTGGATTTACCTGTGCCCGAATGACCTGAAATTAGAGTGGTTTGCCCTTGAATTAAGTCTTTAAATTCTTGAATGCCTTTGTTTTTTAAGGCAGAAATAAGCAAAGTGTTAACACCAATTACTTCGTAAATAGAGGAAATGTATTTAATTGCTCCTAAATCCTGCTCTGATAATAAATCGGCCTTATTAAATACAATGGTAGATGGAATACGAAATGAGTCTGTGGTAACTAAAAAACGAT
>CAZDQR010000040.1:0-2017 GCA_964507315.1 uncultured Roseivirgaceae bacterium | reverse complement strand
AAAACCTAAAGACGTTTTAGGTTGATGTAGCGTTACAATTATGATGGCTCTATCAATATTAGCAGCAATTAAACTTCCTTGTTTTGCTTTATGCACCGATTTACGCATTACAAAATTGGTGCGTGGTACAATTTTGGTAATTATACCAGTGCCTGCATTGCTTTCATCTTCTATTAACTCTACCTCATCACCAACAGCAATGGGATTGTTAACTTTTAGCTTGGCCAGTTTCATTTTTCCTCTAATGCGACTATTCATAAAGCTGCCATCTGCAAGCTTAACATTATACCACGAGCCTGTTGATTTATAAACTATTCCTGTCATTTTGCTACTGATGGATTAATAATAGTTACTACTTTTTGCGCTGCACCTGTATTTGAATTTACATAATTTTCGATACGGCTACTTAGTTTTATTAGCTCTTGTTCGTTATTTATGTGGTTAACAGCCTTTGTTAAGTCAGCCGCATTTTCAACCGTAAAGGCAGCTTCTAAGGCTATTAAATCTACGGCTTCTTTATATTTTTTGTAATGCTTATTTCCAAAAAAGATAGGGATGTTATACACAGCAGGCTCTAAAATATTATGGATGCCGTCACTAAATCCTCCTCCTATATACGCAAAATTTGCTAATTGGTAAAGCTTAGATAATTTACCAATGGAATCTATAATTAGTGTTTTTTTCTTGCTTTGAGGCGTTAAATTTGAATGACGAATTGTTGATTTTAGTGCAAGCTCAATTTTACTCATATGCTTTTCGGTAATGTCGTGGGGAGCAATAATGTAAGTGAACTGTGGATTTGCATTTATAAAAGAAAAAATAACGTCATCATCTTCGGCCCTTAAACTACCAATGATAAACACGGTCTTATTGCTAGTAAAATCTTCTATTTCTGGAAACTTAACCTCGCTAGTTTTTAGTTCTAACACTCTATCAAACCGACTATCTCCAGTTTGTGTGGCATTAGTCAACCCAATGGAATTAAGTAGCTTAACCGATTGCTGGTCTTGCACCATAAAATGAGTAAAATGAGCTAGCATCTTGCGGTTCCACCCTCCAAACCATTTAAAAAACGTCTGTGTTGGTCTAAATATGGAGGAAACAGAATAAGCAGGAATTTGCTTAGCACGTAGTGCAGTTAGCATATGATACCAGTATTCATACTTAACAAATATTGCTAATCGTGGGTTTACTAACTCAATAAACCGAGATGCATTTTGGGCTGTATCATACGGTAAATAGTATTTATAATCTATGATGGGGTGATTAACTGCTTCATAACCCGAAGGGGAGAAGAAAGTAACAACAACCTTCCACGCGGGTTGTTCTTTTTTTAGTAGCTCAATTACAGGTAATCCTTGCTCAAACTCACCAACAGAGGAGCAGTGTACCCAGAATAAGGTATTGGTATTTGTTGATAAATCTGCTTGAATATTGGTTAATAAGTTCTTTCTGCCTCTGTAAAAAAGAGCAATCTTAGCACTAAACTTTGCCCCCAATGGTAATAGGAGTTTTAATAGTTGAATGGATAAATTATATAGGGCAGTCCTCATCTTGGGCAAAAATAGAAAGAGGTTAGTCTAATTCCTTAAACTAACCTCTTTATTAAAAACGATATTCCGTTTAGTGGTTTGCTAAATAATTAGCTACACTTTCAGGGCTTTCTTTTAAAGTATCTTTTCCTGCTTCCCAGTTTGCAGGGCAAACATCGCCATGCTCAAGGTGCCACTGCCACCCGTCAACTACACGTAACGATTCTCCAATGTTTCTTCCAATTGGTAAATCATTCACGTTTTCGTGTCTTACAATACCTTCTTTATCAATGTAGAATGTGCCTCTAAAAGCAACACCATCGCCACCTTCAAATATTAATTCTTCATTTTCGTTATAAGCCCATTCTCCATCTAATACACCAAAATTATGTGCAATAGTTTTATGTCCATCTGCTACTAAAGGATACTTAACGCCTTCAATTCCGCCTTTATTTTTTTCAGTACTCAACCATGCTAAATGCACT
>CAZDQR010000039.1:0-16268 GCA_964507315.1 uncultured Roseivirgaceae bacterium | reverse complement strand
CCTTAAGGCCTAGCACAATCGCAGATCCAATATATGATTACTCAGCAATAGAAGGGCTAGAAAAACCAGCCTTTTCAAGTGATAGTAATATTACCGTAATGGCAGTAGATAATTTGCCGTGCGAATTGCCAATTAATGCTTCCAACGATTTTGGAGTGCAGCTAATGGATAACGTACTTCCCCATTTGTTTTCTGGAGATAAAGAGGAAGTTATTAAGCGTGCCACAATTACGGATAATGGTAAACTCACAGAAAAGTATGCTTACCTACAAAACTTTCTTGACGGGAAGTAGCTTAGACTTTATAAAAGTAAAAGGGCTATGAAATAATTTTCATAGCCCTTTTTTATGTAATGAGTAATTTAATTACCCATTCATAGAAACTAAGAACTCAGCGTTGTTTCTAGTTCCTTTCATTTTTTGCAATAAGAATTCCATTGATTCAACCGAATTCATATCACTCATAAATTTCCTTAAGATCCAAATACGTTGAAGCTCTTCTTTATCCATTAATAAGTCTTCTCTTCTAGTACCAGAAGCAGGAACATCAATAGCAGGGTACACTCGTTTGTTGGCAAGTTTTCTGTCCAATACAAGTTCCCAGTTACCTGTTCCCTTAAATTCTTCAAAAATAACTTCGTCCATTTTAGAGCCAGTATCAATAAGTGCTGTAGCCATAATGGTTAATGATCCGCCATTTTCAACGTTACGAGCAGCACCAAAGAAACGCTTAGGTTTGTGCAATGCATTGGCATCTACACCACCCGATAATATCTTGCCAGAAGAAGGGGTTGTTGTGTTATGCGCCCGTGCCAAGCGAGTAAGAGAATCAAGTAAAATAACGACATCATGCCCGCATTCAACCATTCTTTTGGCTTTTTCAAGCACAATGTTGGCAACCTTCACGTGTCGGTCTGCCTGCTCATCAAAAGTAGAGGAAACCACTTCAGCTTTTACACTTCGTGCCATATCCGTTACTTCTTCAGGGCGTTCATCTATTAATAAAATAATAAGGTAAACTTCAGGGTGATTTTCGGCAATTGCATTAGCAATTTCCTTCAATAATACTGTTTTACCAGTTTTAGGTTGTGCCACAATCATTCCCCTTTGGCCTTTACCAATGGGTGCAAATAAATCCATTACACGAGTAGAGTATCTATCGGGCTTAGAACTTAAGTTTAGTTTCTCGTCTGGGAAAAGAGGTGTTAAATATTCAAATGGAATACGATCTCTAATTTCTTCGGTAGTTTTACCATTTACAAGGCTTACTTTAATAAGCGCAAAGTATTTTTCGCCTTCTTTAGGAGGTCTAATTTCTCCTCTAACTGTATCACCAGTTTTTAATCCAAATAATTTAACTTGAGATGGGGATACATAAATATCATCTGGGCTAGCCAAATAATTATAATCAGATGAACGTAAAAACCCGTACCCATCTTGCATCATTTCAAGCACACCCTCGTTTTCTATGAGTCCTTCAAACTCACGAATAGTAGCTAGGTTCTTTTTCTTTTCTTGTAAGCGTTCGTTTCTTACTGGCTTTTCAACTGGCTTAGCTGGAGGTGTAGGAGCGGCAGCTGGAGCAGGTGTAGGTGCTGAAGCTGAAACGGGAGTTGGAGCTGGAGTAGCAGGTTTTTCTTCTGGTGAAGAACCTTTTTTCTCATTCTCTTCGTTCTCTTTTTTCTCCCTAAGTTTTAATACGTCAGGGTGAATACGCCTTTTATTTTTACCTTCTGCCCTTGGCTTTTTTTCTACCTTTTGGGTAACCTCTTGCTTTTCAGTAGGTTTTGCAGCTGTTTCTCCTTCTAAATCGAATGATTTAAGAAGATCATCAACTTTATCGTCCTTTTCTACAGCTTCTTTTTTCTTAGAAGGAGCTGGTTTTTCTTTTTTAGAAGCAGGGGCTTCCTTTTTAGCGTTTTTTCGTGGAGGTCGAGCATCCTGTTTGGGTGCAGGTTTTGGTTTAGACTCCACTTTTGCTTTTGGCTTACTTGGCAAGTCTTTTTCAGGTGTAATCGCCTGCTTATCTAAAATCATGTAGATAAGTTCTTTTTTTGGTGCTTTTTTATAGTTAGTCACCTCCAACTTTTCTGCCATCTCCTTTAATTCAGAAAGGAGTAGCACATTTAATTCTTCTAAAGTGTACATAAATTTGTGAAATGTGTGTTCTTGATTAAGAACATTGTAGTCAATTAAGATCTATAAATATTATTTGAATGGTCGTTTTAAATATCGGAATACAATAAACGAATTTTGAATGAACGGTTACCAGGAATGGTTTTGTTCGTTATTGGTTATGCAAGTATAGCGGTTTGCTTTATTATTTTCAAAGAATATACAGGTATTT
This sequence comes from uncultured Roseivirgaceae bacterium, assembly GCA_964507315.1. GTDB lineage: Bacteria > Bacteroidota > Bacteroidia > Cytophagales > Cyclobacteriaceae > JAKISE01. The sequence goes on along the minus strand of CAZDQR010000039.1, from coordinate 13,922 downwards.
GTACAAAATCAACATTTAAGCATTAATTAACTAGCTTTTATGGGTGTATATTGCCTTATTTTGCAGCTTAAATATCGCATTAGTTATGTTACAAATTGCCCAAATAAAAGAAAACAAGGATGCCGTTATTAGCGGATTAATAAGAAGAGGATTTAAAGAAGCAGAGAATTCTATCAATTCTGTCTTGAGTTTGGATGATCAAAGAAAGGCTATTCAGCAAAAGAATGATACTGCTTTAGCGGAAGCTAATAAGCTTGCCAAGCAAATTGGGCAACTGATGGGGCAGGGTAAAAAAGAAGAGGCTGAAGAAGCAAAGAAAAAGACATCTGCTTTTAAGGCTGAAAGCAAAGTGCTGAGCGAAGACTTAAAAAAGGTGGAAGAGGAGTTAATTCAATTATTATACACTATTCCAAATGTGCCAAACCCCAAAGTGCCAGCAGGTAATTCTGATGCTGATAATAAAGTGCTGAGCACACATGGCGATATCCCAACATTATATGATGGTGCCACACCTCACTGGGATTTAATCGAAAAATACGATATTATCGATTTTGAACTGGGCAATAAAATCACAGGAGCGGGGTTCCCTGTTTATAAAGGAAAGGGAGCAAAACTACAGCGAGCTCTTGTAAACTTTTTTCTAGATGAAGCAACCGATGCCGGCTATAATGAGGTGCAGCCTCCTATACTTATAAACCAGGCCTCGGGTATTGCTACCGGCCAGCTGCCAGATAAAGAAGGGCAAATGTACCATGCAACAGAAGACGATTATTATTTAATTCCTACAGCAGAAGTGCCCATAACAAATATGTATAGAGGCGATATATTAAGGGAGGATGAGCTGCCTAAGAAACACGCTGGTTTTACACCTTGTTTTAGGCGAGAAGCCGGTTCTTGGGGTGCACATGTTAGAGGGTTAAACAGATTACATCAGTTTGATAAAGTAGAGATTGTGCAAATTCAGCACCCTGATAAATCCTACGAGGCTTTGGATGATATGAGCAATTACATTCAGTCATTACTTAAAAAGCTAGAGCTCCCATATCGCTTATTATTACTATGTGGAGGCGATTTAGGCTTCACTTCGGCCATTACATATGATATGGAAGTGTATTCGGCAGCACAAGAGAAATGGCTAGAAGTAAGTTCGGTTAGTAACTTTGAAACTTATCAGGCCAACAGGCTTAAACTGAGATTTAAAAACTCGGATAAGAAACCTCAATTACTGCACACTCTTAATGGAAGTGCCTTGGCCTTGCCAAGAATTGTAGCGGCCATTTTGGAAAACAACCAAACTGCAGAAGGTATTAAAATACCTAAAGTGCTTGTTCCATATTGTGGTTTCGAGTGGATTAATTAGGTGTAATCTAATTTCAACCGTCATAGTCCGAATTCCTACTTCAAGAATATCGGACTATCTCCTACAAGTAAACATTAGATTTACAAAAACACCACTTCTTCAACCACGCCAACACCAACCTCTTTGGCAAAGAGCTCTAATATTTTAGCCTTAGATAGGGTTAATTCTTGTTTTAAAGGAGCTGATTTAAGCTCAACAATTAGTTTTTTGTCTCTAAAAAATAAGTTGGTAGTTCTTTTGGCTACGGGCGCTCCCATTATTTTTTCCCAATAAGCAATTATCGTCCCTTCGTCAATCCTTCTTTTTAGATTATACGTATCATACATCTGATTTATGGCATCCTTTAATGCCGTTGGTTCTGCATTGCGGTAGTTTTCTCGGTTGTATTTTGGCTTCATAAATCAGAAGTATTTTTAATTGCTCCGTTCTCAACTTCAAATATACGCGCAGTAAGTTTATTTGTCTCTAAAAGATTTAAAGTACGTTCGGGTCGGGCATCGGTTATAAAGAGCTGACCATAATCGGTGGTGGTTACTTTTTGAAGTAATTTGTGCATCCGTTCATCATCGAGCTTATCAAAAATGTCATCTAGTAATAAAGTAGGCTTGAGCTTTTTTAACCTCGAAAGCAGTTCAAATTGAGCAAGTTTAAGTCCGACTAAAAACGATTTTTGCTGCCCTTGAGAACCATGGCGTTTAAGAGGTTTATCATAAATAGTAAATAGAAAAGAATCTTTATGGATACCAACACTTGTTCTCTGCGTTATCAAGTCTTTTTGTAATGATTGGTCATACAATGCAGCAATACCTCCTTTGGTAAATTGGCTTTCGTAACTAATAGATACTGGTTCTTCTTTGGAGTGGAGTGAGGCGTAATGATCATTAAATAGAGCCAAAAACTCGTTTAAGTACATAGAGCGTTCTTCGTAAATAGGTTGCCCGTGCTTAATAAGTAAGTCAGTGTAGGTTGTTAGCAGTTCATGGTCAATGTTGCCCTTGTTCCCATCTAGCTTTAATAATGCATTTCTATTTTTTAATGCAAAATTATACATAATTAAATGCTGCAAATAGGCTTTATTCGATTGGCTAATGGCACTATCAAAAAATTTTCGCCTCACCTCATTGCTATCATAAATTAGGTCGATGTCGTTTGGCGATATCATAACCAATGGAAACATGCCAATATGGTGGCTTAGCTTTTCGTGCTCTTTTTTATCAACTTTAATTTCTTTTTTCTTGCCAAAGGTTGCTGCGCAATTAATGAGGTGGCTCTTCTTTTTTACACTAACCTTCGATTTAATCATAAATTGCGATTCCTCAAATTTAATATTGGTACTATCAACAGGGTTGATAGAGCTTTTAGTCATAGATAAGTAATGGAGGGCATCAAGGATATTGGTTTTGCCAGCACCATTATGGCCAACAAAACAGTTTAGCCCCTCAGAAAAATCTATGTTTAAAGACTCGAAATTTTTAAAATTGAAAAGCGATAAATTCTTAAATATCATTGATTAAGCAAATAATTCCTTAGGGATGTTTATAAAAAGAAATTGTATTAACTAGTTTTGCAAGTTCTTATTACAACCAAAGGTACCGAGCAAAAATGGCAACTTCAAAAACAAAGAAAGCGACTAGTTCTAAACTTAAGTTCTCGAAAGAGCAATATCTGCAATGGTATGAGCAAATGCTTTATATGCGTAGGTTCGAAGAAAAAACAGGTCAGCTATATGGGCAGCAAAAAATTAAAGGATTTTGCCATTTGTATATTGGGCAAGAAGCCTGCGTTGCAGGAGCGGTTTCAGCTTTAAAGGTAGGCGATAAGCACATTACAGCTTACCGCGACCACGCACACGCCATTGCTTTGGGTTCGGATCCTAAAAAAATTATGGCCGAGCTTTTCGCTAAGGAAACGGGAATTTCTAAAGGAAATGGTGGTTCGATGCACATGTTCGATAAAGAAAATCATTTTTATGGCGGTCATGGCATCGTTGGTGGGCAAGTTCCACTAGGTACAGGTATTGCTTTTGCAGAAAAATATAATGGTACCGATAAACTTTGTGTTACTTATTTAGGAGATGGAGCATCGCGCCAAGGAGCTTTTCATGAAGCACTTAATTTGGCTATGACAATGAAGTTACCTGTGCTATTTGTAATAGAAAACAACGGGTATGCAATGGGCACATCAGTGGCTCGTACCTCAAATGTTACCGACTTATCAGAGCTCGGAAGAGCCTACGAAATGCCCTCGGTAACGGTAGATGCGATGAACGTAGAAAACGTGCACGATGCCATTGAAATAGCAGCGAAAAGAGCACGTAAAGGAGATGGCCCTACTTTATTAGAGTTTAAAACCTATAGATATAAGGGGCATTCTATGTCGGATCCAGCCAAGTATAGAACCAAAGAAGAATTGGAGCAATACAAAAAACTTGACCCTATTGAGCAAGTGAAACAAGTGCTCCTTAAAAACAAGCTTGCAACTGAAGAAGAGTTGTTGGCAATTGATAAATCATTGAAAGAAAAAGTACTTGAAAGTGTGAAATTTGCAGAGGAGTCTGACTTTCCTGCAGCAACACAAGCATTTGAAAATGTGTATGTTCAAGAAGATTACCCATTTGAGATGGGGTAAGATAAATTGAAAGTGGTATTATTGCACCCGGAAATTTAAGAGTAATGGCGAAGAAAGGAAAAAAACATGAGGATGGCGTTTTGGAAAGTGCAGAAGTACTTGCAGAACAAGTGACAAAATCCGAACAATTTTTAGAAGATAACAAAATAGCTGTATTTTCAGTTGTAGGAGTGCTTGCAATAGTATTGGCAGGTTTCTTTGGTTATAATTATTACGTAGATAGTCAAAACTCGTTGGCACATGACGAAATGTTTCAGGCGGTGTATTATTATGAGCAAGATAGCTTAGACTTAGCCTTAAATGGTGATGGTAATTACTACGGGTTTATAGATATTATTGATAATTACGGAGAAACCAATGCGGGTAACTTAGCTAATTTTTATGTAGGATCTATCTATATGAAAAAAGGATCGTATTCATCTGCAGTTCCATTTCTAAAAGACTTTAGCAGCAGCGATTATGTAATTCAAGCACGAGCGTATAGCTTACTTGGAGATGCATTTATGCAAGATAAAGAGTTTAAAGAAGCTGCCAGTTATTACGAAAAGGCAGTATCATATAGGCCTAATGAGTATTTTACGCCTGTTTATTTATTAAAATCAGGGTTGGCTTACGAAAAGCTAGAAAATTTTAGCAAGGCAGCAGCTCAATACGAAGCTATTGTAAAGAATTATGCTAAATCAAACGAAGCGGATAAAGCGAAGAAATATAAGGCAAGGCTGGCGTCTAAATCCTAATCTAAAAAAAACATTTATTGTAAAAAGGGTAGGATGAAAATTCTACCCTTTTTTTATTTTAAAATTATGGCAAGTAACTTAAAAAATTTAAGCGAGTACTCTGATCGAAATACTGGTGGAGTTGAGCAAAAGCAATTTGGGATTGTAGTAGCTGAGTGGAATGAGACTATCACAGGAGCGTTATTAGAAGGTGCCATAGAAACATTGCTTGAGCAAGGGGTGGAACGCGACAATATTAAGGTGCATTATGTGCCGGGTAGCTTCGAGCTTTCTTTAGGTGCCCAGTTTTTAGCTCAAAAAGCGACTATTGATGCTGTTATTACATTAGGCTGTGTGATTCAAGGGGAAACACGCCATTTCGATTTTATTTGCGCTGCTGTTGCCAATGGGGTTACTAACGTTGGGTTAAAATACGATAAGCCAGTAATTTTTGGAGTGCTAACCACAGATACTATGCAGCAAGCATTAGATCGTGCTGGAGGCAAACATGGTAATAAAGGCGAAGAGGCCGCTATTACAGCTGTTAAAATGATCCAATTCTAGCTTAGAGAACAGCATGAAAGTATTAAAGTTTGGAGGAACCTCCGTGGGCAGTTCGGATAGAATGCGCCAAGTTTCTGATATTATTACAGCTACAACAGAACCCAAAATAATTGTTCTTTCGGCTGTTTCGGGCACTACTAATAAGCTTGTGGCTATTGGTGATCTGTTACTTTCTAAAAAGGTAGAGAAAGCATCCCTAGCTATAGAAAGTTTGTTGGAAGAGTATCAGAACTTTATACTTCAATTGCTATCTAATCAAAAGCAAATTAATGCAGCCCATAAAATAGTTGATTATAGTTTTTCGTTGATGAAGAACTATCTAAGTTATCCATTTGGAAAGTCGAAAAATAATGAGCTGCTCGCACAAGGCGAACTGCTTTCAACAAATTTATTTCATTTGTTTTTAGCAGAAAATGGTATTGAATCAACGCTTATCTCCGCCCTTGATTTTATGCACCTTAGCCAACAAGGTGAGCCAGTAATTGCAGATATCTCCTCTAAAATAACGGCAATTATAGAGGAAAGTAGTCAGCGTAATTTGTTTATTACACAAGGCTATATCTGTTTAAATAGCGAAGGCGATATAGATAATTTAAAACGAGGAGGCAGCGATTATTCTGCTTCTTTAATTGGAGCTGCTCTAAAAGTAGATGAAATCCAAATTTGGACAGACATCGATGGAATGCATAATAATGATCCTAGAGTTGTTAAAACTACCAAGGCGATAAAGCATTTATCGTTTGACGAGGCTGCTGAGTTGGCCTATTTTGGAGCCAAAATATTGCACCCGGCAACTATTTTGCCTGCGCAAGAATCCTCCGTGCCTGTTCGTTTAAAAAATACAATGCAGCCTTTGGCAGAAGGAACTCTAATTGATAAAAATAATGATAGCAGAACTGTAAAAGCAGTAGCAGCTAAAGATGGCATTACGGCAATTAAAATTAAATCGTCTCGTATGTTATTGGCGCATGGGTTTCTACTTAAAATATTTCAAATATTTGATTCTTATAAAACGGCTATTGATTTAGTTACTACGTCTGAAATTGCTGTATCCTTAACAATTGATGATACATCTCATTTAAGAGAAATTATAAAAGAGTTAGAAGAATTTGGGATGGTGGAAGTTGATACAAATCAATCCATTATCTGCTTGGTTGGTAATTATGTGCTCGAAAATGCAGAAGTTATTAAAAATCTATTCCACTCATTAGAAGACCTCCCTGTTCGAATGGTTTCCTTAGGGGGCAGTAAGAATAATATATCGGTGCTGGTAAATACCGATTATAAATTACAGGCACTCCAAAGTATTAACAGTGGTGTTTTTAATATGTAAACCTAATTATAGGTAAAAGAAAATTAGCCAAACAGCTATAAATATGGGCAATAATATAGGAATAGAAAACCTGATTATATAGCCAAAGAACGAAGGCATTTTAATACCTAATTGCTCTGCAATGGATTTTACCATAAAATTAGGGCCATTGCCAATGTAGGTCATTGCACCAAAGAAAACGGCAGCTATCGAAATTGATTTCAGCAGCAAAATGCTATCCTCATACCCACCATTAGCAAATAGCCTAACGTGCTCAATATTATTTATATTAGCGCCAGACGATGCCATTGCTGCTGCTAAGAAATTAAGGTAGGTAGGTGCGTTATCTAAGATACCCGAAAGTAAACCTGTGCCCCAGTATAAGCTGTTATGAGTAATCATTGCAGCACCTTCTGGTGATTGAGCAAAGTTGCCAACCATTTCTAAAGCTGGCATCATGGTACCAAAAATGCCAATAAAAATAAAGGCGACTTCTTTAATTGGTTCAAAACTAAAATCGTTCTTTTTAAGTAAAGCTTTATCAGCAGTAAGGTAAGCCATAGCGGCTACGGATAGCATTATTATTTCTCTAATAAAAGAAAAATTTTGCCCATCATAATGTATTGCAGGCACCCAAGCAAACACATTCGGATCCAAGAATACAGCGCCAATTACAACAGCAAGCCAAGCGAAGTTTACACCTCCTGTTATGCAAACTTTCCCACTTCGTTTTTCTTCTTTTACTTCCTTTTTATTTTTAATATCAAAAAAGTAAAAAACGATGAGTAAAACGATAATGGCAAATGCCCACGAAGGTAAATTGTGTATGAGTGTCCACTCAAAAGGAACTCCTTTTAAGAAGCCCAAGAATAAAGGAGGGTCGCCAATTGGCGTTAATGCACCTCCAACATTACTAACAATAAAGATAAAAAAGATAATATGATACGATTGAATTCTGCCTTTGTTCAACCTTAAAAAGGGTCTGATTAAAAGCATTGAAGCACCGGTGGTGCCAATAATATTTGCGATGATGGCTCCAGTTAATAAAACAGCAAGGTTTGTTAGTGGAGTAGATTTTTTATCTACACTAATCATTATACTGCCCGATGCAATAAATAGACCGGTAAGTAGGGCTATAAACTGCACATATTCAAAAAAGGCATGAATTGGTGAGTGAACATTGTTGATTCCAAAAATGTAGTATAATACCACAGTTGCCGCTAAGCCTACTGCCACTTTTGGGTAGTTATGATGCCAGAAGTGTTCAAAAAACAATGGGCCAGTGGCAATCATTGCCAATAACAATATAAATGGTATTACCGACCAACCCGCAGCATAATGATGCTCTTCTTGCTCGTGACCTTCTTCTGAAATTGAAACATTCTCTTCCCCGGCATCTACTTGTTCTGTTAAATTAGTGCTAGTAGTTTTTGAAAATGCTGGGCTATTAATCGAAAAAGTAAGAGCAATAATAAGTACAAATGTTAGAGCTCCTAACTTTAAAAAGTGGTTAATATTTGAAAACATAAGCCTAAAACTATGAAATAATTTTATCAAGCCGAGTGCAATTAATCAAAAATGCAGAGGCAAGAAGATTATAAGTGCAATATTTGTGATTCGTCTAAAAATAATAATATTCTCTTAAAGATGAATGCTGTAATAGATATTGGAAATACAAAAGTAAAGGTTGGCCTATTTGTAAAAGATAGAAAAATGGCCGTTTCAATCGTGGATTCTACAAAGCTGCTTAATTTTTTAAGGGCAAATAGCGTGTTAAATGCATTAGTTAGTAATGTGGGGTTAGATCGTGGAATGTTAAACCAAATTAAAAATTATGTAAAACAATTCAATGAATTAACAGTTAATACACCAATGCCAATTGCTACCTCTTATGAAACACCTACTACACTTGGTGTTGATAGGTTGGCGGCTTGCGTAGGCGCAAGAAAGTATAAAAGTGGTAATGTATTGGTAATAGATGCCGGCACTTGTATTACTTATGATTTATTAACTGATAAAAATCAGCATCTTGGAGGAATTATTTGCCCTGGGTTAGAAATGAGGTTGCGAGCTATGCATACTTTAACATCAAAGTTGCCGTTAGTTTCTTTTAATAAAGAGGAGTTAATTGGCAACACTACCCAAAAATGTTTGCAAAGTGGAGCTTCTAATGGAACTTTAGCAGAAATGAAAGGGCTAATTGAGGGTTTTAAGAAAGATTTTGAAAATTTATCAATAATAATTGGTGGTGGAGACGCTGTTTTTTTTGATAAAAACTTGGAATTGAACACCTTTGTGGTTGCAAATTTGGCGGTAGAAGGATTACATAGAATTTTTAAGTATAATGAGTAGGTACAAAATAGCATTTTTTATAGGCTTTATCGCCTTGGTTTTTGGAAGTAATGTCTCTTATGCACAAGTTAGCCATTCGCCATATTCTTCTATTGGAATTGGCGAAATCTTAGACCCTAATACCGCTGCCAAATTTGGCATGGGTGGTTTAGGTGTTAGTAATGGCACGTATTATAGCCTTAATATTGTAAACCCGGCCTTATTATATTATAATAGAGTAGCCCTTTTTTCATCCGCAATACTAGGAGAAACTAAAACGATTAACCAAAATGGATTTGAGCCCTATGCTGCAGGTTCTGGCCAGCTGAATCATATGGCGTTTGCATTTCCATTAATTTCTGGTAAGCTATCTACCTCACTTGTGCTAAGCCCATACTCGGCTGTTAATTACGATGTGTTTTTTGAAGCCCCCATTGATGGGCACCCAACTGACTCAGCATTTGTTACAGCTAAAGGAGATGGAGGTATAGATCAGTTAAGCTTTAATATAGGAGGAATAGTTATTAAAGGCTTGTCATTGGGAGCAAGAGCAAGCTACATGTTTAGTTCAATTCGTAAAGAAGGAAAATCCGTGGTTCCATTATCATTTCCTGCTGATAATAATTATGTAGCCACAGTAAATGAGCGCATAAGCTTTAGCGATTTTACATTTGGTGCTGGATTAGCCTATAAATTTGATCTAAATAAAAAATCGTCCATAAGCGTTGGTGCAACGTATGATTTTGCAAAGGATCTAAAATCAAAGCAATTCGTTCGATTTGACCAAGAGCTATTAGTAGGGTCAACCACAGTATTTGCAGATACAATTGCAGATAACATCCCAATAACAGTTTCACTTCCCCAAAAAATGGCCGTAGGCATATCTTATAATATTAAAAATAGATTTACGCTTGGGTTTGATTATTCAACTCAAAATTGGGCTGAAGTGCAAGACGACCTTGTTGGAGAAAACAGTTATACAAAAAGAGAAAGATTTGTAATTGGAGCAGAGGTTACGCCAGATGTAACAAGTATAGATAACTACCTTAAACGAGTAACTTATAGGATGGGTGCAACTTTTATAAACACACCTTTTATGTTTGGAGATACACAAATAACAGATTTTGGCATAAATTTTGGTATATCATTGCCAGTCGTGCGAATTTCTACCCTTGATTTTGGCTTGCAGATAGGGTCAAGGGGCACGTTAACCAATAATTTGATACAAGAAAACTATTTTAAACTGTATTTTGGGATTAGCTTCAACGATAGCCGTTGGTTTTTGCAACCCAAATTTAATTAATGAAAATTATAGACCGATGAAAAAAATACTTGGAACATTAGCGTTATTATCATTGATGGTAGTAACGTCTTACGGACAAAAAGGGTGGAAATGGCCAGAAGATTCTGCTGCCAAAGTAAAAGCAATAGAAATGAATGTAATTCAATCTGATGCTGTAAAAATGGGTGATTTTAAAACAGCCATTCCTGCATTGCAATGGCTTTTTGCGAATGCGCCAGACTTAAACAAATCTATCTATATTAATGGGTCAAAAGCCTACGATAATTTTGCTAAAGCTGCTCAAAAACAAGAAAAAGAAGCAAATAAAGCATTAAAAGCAGCAACAGATAAAGGCCCAGCAGAAACCTTGCTTGCCGAAAAAGCTGCGGTAAGAGAAGCTTATGCTGATTCGTTACTTACTATGTATGACCTAAGAATACAGTACTTTGGAGATAAGCCTAACGTATTAAACCGTAAGGCATTTAAAGCGTACAAATATTTTATAAACGACCGTGATAAATCTGAATGGCTTTTAGAAATGTTTGATGAAGCATTCGATATTGGGGGTGTTAAAATTCCTGATGCCAACTTTATAGCTTATATGAATGTAATTAAAGTAAATGCATTACTCAAAAAAATCGATGAAGATGCAATCCTTGATCGCTATGATATACTATCAAGTGCAATGGATGCTAAAATGGTTGCCAATGATGAAAAAAAGAGGAGCAATGAAAAAATAATTAAGTACAAAGGAATGGTTGACGGACTCCTTACTGAAATTGTTGACATCAATTGTGAGTTTGTTGAAACTAATATGGGGCCTAAGTTTGATGAGAACCCTGATGATTTAAAGCTTGTTACGAGAATGTTTTCATTTATGTTAGCTGGTAAGTGTACAGATTCGCCATTGTTTTTAAGTGTAGCAAAACAGATGCAAAAATTAGTGCCTGATTATGGAATTTGTAAGGTGGTAGCTTCTAAATGTGCTGCTAATAAAGATTATACTAGTGCTATTTACTACTATAATGAAGCAATTACATTAACTGATGATGGAATTAAAAAGTCTGAAATTTATGTAAGCCAAGCGAAGGTTTACGGAGCTCAGCATAATAAAGCAAAAGCAAGAGCTATGTATAGCCATGCAATTGCAGCTGACCCTTCTAATAAAAATGCCTATGTTGGTATTGGCGATCTTTACTTCCATAGTTTTAAAGAGTGTAGAGAAGAGCAGGATATGGTAAAAGATAGATTGGTGTTTATTGCCGCTTATAATGAATATAAAAAAGCAGGAAATTCAAAAAAGATGACTGCTGCTAAAGAGCAATTTCCTTCTAAAGAAGATTTGTTTAATGGCAATTATGAAGTAGGGCAAACGCTTTCTGTTGGATGTTGGATTAACAAAGCGGTTGTGTTAAAAACACGTGATTAATAGAAATAACTTTTAAAAGAGGCTGGTTTTCTTTACTAAAGAAACCAGCCTTTTTTGTGTGATACTAATTATAATATAGTGCAAAAATCTTTTTTTATACTACTGCTGTTTTTTGTTTTCTCTTGCAATAAGCAAGAAGAAGAAGTAGTAGACACAAAAGAAGAAGTGCCGGTTGTATATTCAGGCCCATTAAGCAGGTTACTAGAAGCAACCATTGTATATAGCGATTCGGCAAAGCAAAAAGCGGTGGTTAAGGCCAAAGAACTATTAGACTTGCAAAATGGTGATAGAGAAGTGCCATTGGGCATGTTTATAACCTTCTATAAAAAAGATGGGAGCGTATCGGCTACTTTAAGGGCCAATTATGCGTATTTTTACAAAGAAGAAGACCGTTGGAAAGCCACGGGAAATGTAATTGTTGATAACATTGAGAATAAAGAAACATTAAAATCCGAAGAACTTTTTTGGGAGCCGAAGAACGAAAATGTGTACACAGATAAGTTTGTACGGATAGAAACACCGGGCGAATTAATGACGGGTACTGGACTTAAAGCAAAACAAGATTTTTCTGAATGGACGTTGGATAACCCTGAAGGAATAATAGATATTGAAGAAGAAGATGGAATCTAAACCAAAAACAAATTTAATAAACATCCTGTTGCTATTTTTTAGCGCTGGCATAATGGTTATTGGTGTACACCAAACAATTACCAATGGGTTTGAAAATGCATATTGGATATTTATGGTCGCAATTGCTTTGTTTTTATATTATCAAGTAAGAAAAAATAAGGTAAAGCAAGAAGCCAATCAACCTCCTATGAATCGCAGAGCTAAACGATTTATGGATCGAAATCACTAGAGGCTCTATTTGTGGAGAATACAACCATTATAATCGGTGCTTTAGTTTTTTCTGCTTTCTTTTCAGGGATAGAAATTGCCTTTATTTCGGCTAATAAGTTACAATTAGAAGTACAGGCTAATAAAGGCAATTGGGCCGATAAAATATTAGCGAGATTTTTAAAAAATCAATCAGGGTTTTTAGGTACCACCTTAATTGGCAATAATATCGCCTTAGTTGTATACGGTATTTTTATGGCTAAAACCATTGATCCTTGGCTTAATCAAAGTTTGCCTAGCCTTTTAAATGACCCAATTAGCCATTTAGTGCTGCAAACACTGCTATCTACACTATTAGTATTAATAACTGCCGAGTTTTTACCAAAAAGCCTTTTTCTGCTAGAGCCCAATAGAGCTTTAAAATGGTTGGCTTTGCCAATGCTGTTTGTTTACTATGCGCTTTGGCCTCTTACCAAGGTGGTTACGTGGATATCTAAAATGCTAATTATTTATGTGTTTAGGCTAAATTACAGTGAAACCAATCCGGTGTATGGGCTTGCAGATTTAAACACGTATATAAAAAGTTTAGTTAGTTCTGGAGAATCGGTAGTTGGGGCAGAGGATGTTCCAGATGTTGATGAAGACATTTTTACCAACGCTATAGATTTCAAGAATTTGCAAATTAGAGATTGCATGATTCCTAGAACAGAAATTGTTGCAATAGATATAGAAGCAAAAATAAATGAGCTTGCCGAATCTCTCATTAATAGCGGCCATTCTAAAATATTGGTGTATGAAACTAATATAGATAATATATTAGGTTACTGCCACGCTCATGAGCTTTTTAAAAAGCCCAGTGATATAAAAAAAATAATGACTCCTATAATAATAGTGCCCGAAACTATGCGTGCGCAAGAGTTAATGGTAAAATTTATTGCAGATAAAAGAGGTATTGCTGTAGTTGTTGATGAGTATGGAAGCACAAGCGGCCTGGTTTGTTTAGAGGATTTAATTGAAGAAATTGTAGGCGAAATTCACGATGAGCACGATATAGAAGCCTTATTAGAAGAACAGATTAACAAACATACATACAAGCTTAGTGCGCGCCACGAAATTGAATACCTTAACGATACTTATAATTGGCGCTTACCTCTTGGCGAATATGAAACATTGGGAGGGCTTCTGTTATCTATAATTGGAGATATTCCTGATGCAGGTGAAGTAATTAAATTTGGTGGGTTTACAGCCAAAATCTTGGAAATGGAAGAAAAAAAGATTGTCTCCGTTCAGCTTTACACGAACTAGAATATAGCTAAATACGCAACAAAATAATTATTTCTTTTTTTAGTACAAAATACTATTAAATGTTCGATTTGGTTTTGTGGGTATTAAGTGGCTATTTTTGCGGTCGTTAAATTAGAAAAAATGGCATTAATTAATACATTAAGGGAGAAAGGAAGCAA
>CAZDQR010000038.1:6297-16624 GCA_964507315.1 uncultured Roseivirgaceae bacterium | reverse complement strand
CTGTAATTCAATGCACTTGCTATAAAACTGCATCTATTTAGAATAATTATAAATAGCAACACCCTAGTAAAAATCATCTTTTTAATGAACCTAATTGTGGATTAGCCAAAATGACGAACGATTGTTAGTAGATCTATTTCTTGAGAATTTAGTATTCTTCAAACAATGGTATTGAATTCATTCTTTCTCTCAAGCCCATTATTAATAAAATAGGGGCATTGATTGAACGAATCTTAAAATCAAACCACGATAAAGAACTTTATTAGGTTCTCGCTCATTGACATTTAAAAAATAAAGGCTTTTCTTTCTTAGAAATCATGTGATCTCAGCTATTTCTTATAGTACTTATTTGCCTCCTCTTGCCATTTGTTTAAATCGGCAATTCTAGTTTGCGAAGAAGGGTGTGTTGACAAAAACTCTGGTTGCTGGCTCCCTCCCGATTGAGCAGACATTCGTTTCCAAAATTCTGGTGCAGCAGCAGGGTCGTAACCTGCCATAGCCATAAAAATTAAACCCATATGATCAGCTTCAGACTCTTGGTCGCGGCCAAATTTGAGCATTCCTAGTGGGCTAGCAATGCCAACTGCCTGCAATAAAATATCATCTACTTTATTTTCACTTGTGCTAGAAGCCACAGACCCAACACTTAATATTCCATTTAATGCCATTTGTTGGCTCATTCTTTCTCTACCATGGTTGGCAATAGCGTGCGCTACTTCGTGGCCCAGAACCACGGCCACTCCTGTTTCGTCCTCACAAATTGGCAAAATACCTGTATAAAAAGCAACTTTACCCCCTGGCATACACCAGGCATTAACCGTGTTTTCATCCAATAAATTAAACTCCCACTCAAAGCCATTAAGTTGGCTGCTTAGGCCATTATTAGTCATATACTCTTCTACTGCTTTTTGAACTCTTACCCCTACTCTTTTAATCATAGCAGTTTGTTCCAAATTAGTTGATACTTTACCATCTGCCAAAACCTGCTTATAATTTTGAAAGCTTAACGGAATTAGCTCAGCATTGGAAACTAAGGATAGCTGTGAACGATTCGTAACAGGTACAGTAGCGCAAGCCAATAGAACAACTGTTAAAAACATGAATGAAACTATTTTCTTAATCATAGTAGTGAAATTTTGATGGCAAAAAAATAAGATAGGTTAAATTTGATTTTTTTTATTGAAATAACTTTTACAAAAATAATAGTTAATATGAAGATTTTTGGAATTGGCAGAAATTATGCTGCACATATAGAAGAACTTAATAATGAACGACCCGATGAGCCTGTTATTTTTACAAAGCCCGAAACAGCTTTATTAACTAGAAACCGTCCGTTCTATTACCCAAGTTTCTCGCAAGACATTCATTTTGAAGTAGAAATACTCTTAAAAATCAGCAAAGTAGGCAAAAACATAGATGAAAAATTTGCTCATACCTATTATGATGAAATTGGGGTAGGCATAGATTTTACAGCACGTGATTTACAATCGAAAGCTAAAGCCAAAGGATTACCTTGGGCGATTGCTAAAGGGTTTAATGACTCCGCTCCTATCTCAAATTTTGTCTCTAAAAAGGATTTTGATCTTGATAACCTCAAATTTTCTTTAAACCAAAACGGAGTAACTAAACAAGAAGGAGATACAAGTCTGATGCTATTTAGTTTCGATTATATGATATCCTACTTATCAAAATTCTTCTTACTTAAAAAGGGAGATATTATTTTTACGGGCACACCAAAAGGTGTTGGTCCAGTTGCCATTGGCGACAAGTTAGAATGTTTTATTGGTACAGAAAAAATGCTGCATGTTGATGTTAAATAAAACCCTATTTCAACTTGTACTTATAGTCCTTTTTAGTTCTTATTTTCTTCCATCATTTGCTCAATCAGGTTTGTTATTCCCTATTAAGCCAGGGGTTCAAAACACTTTAGCAGGTACTATGGGAGAGTTGCGTTCGTCTCATTTTCATAGTGGTATTGATATTAGAACAGGTGGCCAAGAAGGCCTCAAAGTATTAGCAGCCGATGACGGTTACATATTTAGGGTTTCTGTAAACCCCGGAGGATACGGAAATGCTATCTATATAAAACACCCGAATGGTCACACCACGGTGTATGCACATTTAAAGTCATTTAGAAAGGACATAGCTAGTTATGTGCGTAAGGAACAGTACGCTAAAAAGAAATTTAAGCTCAATGTATTCCCATCTGGGAGTCAGTTTAAAGTAAAGCGAGGAGATATAATTGCACTTTCTGGCAATTCTGGGTCAAGTGGTGGGCCTCACCTTCATTTTGATGTGCGAAATAGAAACCAAGATTTACTAAATCCATTGCATTACGGGTTTCAAGAAATCACCGACATTAGGGCTCCTCTAGCTAAAAGTTTGGCCTTAGTTACCACAACTATTGATAGTAGAGTGAATGGAGAATTTGGGCGAATTGAAATACCCTTTGAATACGACAAGAATAATTACTACATCAAGGATACTATTTATGCGATTGGAAGAATTGGATTAGAATTATATGCTTTCGACCGAATGAATAATACCAGGTTTAAAACAGGCATTAATAAAATTGAAGTAAAAGTTAATAATCAGCTTCATATGATAACTTCTATTGAAACTTGGCCTTTTTCTAAAGGCAGACAGTTTTACACTTATACAAATTATGAAGCACTTGCCAACGACCGAAAACGATACCATAAACTATACATAGATGATGGCAATAAATTAGATTTCTATTCTGCAACAACAGATAATGGCTATCTAACTTTAAAAGAAGGAGAAACTTATTTGGTTGCTATCACCTTAACAGATTCTTATGGTAATAAAAGCAACGTAAACTTTGTTTTAAATGGATCTAAGAAACTTAAGTCTTCAAAAAACACCTTACGCACTAAACCTTGGAGAATAGATGGGCACACTCTTACCTATAAAATTGGCGAGCACGACACATTAGTGTTTTATAGCAATGGAAAAAAGGTAGCACCTAACCCAACATATACAAAGGGAGGAAATGGCATCTACCTTTGGGATTTAGCTAAATCCATTCCTGATTCTGTTTCTGTAAATGGAGAGAACAAAACCTTCCCGATTAAAGCATTTATACAAGCTGGCTTGGCCTATAAATTTTATAACAAAGTGGCAGATATTCAGTTTAGCAAAAACACCTTGTTTTCTGATTTATATTTAACATTAGAAAGTAAAATGGATACGGTTTCAGGTGTTGAACTCATTACTATAGGCAATTCTAACATTCCACTTAACAAAAACTATACTGTTAACTTTAAGCCTAGCAAGTCAACCCAAAACAAAC
This sequence comes from uncultured Roseivirgaceae bacterium, assembly GCA_964507315.1. GTDB lineage: Bacteria > Bacteroidota > Bacteroidia > Cytophagales > Cyclobacteriaceae > JAKISE01. Next base: position 13,311 of record CAZDQR010000038.1, on the reverse strand, counting down.
AAATTTGGGCTGCATATGGGGTTTGGGGTAAAAACTCCTCCTATATTGGTGGCAAATGGACGGGCAATCAAATCAGTTTTAGAAGCAGAAATTTTGGAAGTTATACATTACTTGCAGATAGTATTCCTCCTACAATTAAGCCCTTAATTTTAAACAAAGATGAGCTCGTATTCAAAATTTCAGACAACCTTTCGGGTATTGCAAAAATCACAATGCGCGTAAATGGCGAATGGGTGTTAATGAATTATGACCCCAAAAAAAATCTAATTTGGGCAGAAAAGCCAAATCAAGATTATAGTTTTAAAGGTAAAATAGAATTAACAGTAACAGATAACGTAAAAAACGAATCAAAACATTCCACAAACATTAATTAGTTATGAAGGTAAATATAGGAGATAAGGCCCCTGATTTTGAAGTAAACAACCAAGATGGCGAGTTTGTAAAGCTTTCTGATTTTAAAGGAAAGAAAGTAGTTCTCTATTTCTATCCAAAAGATCAAACTCCAGGCTGTATTGCAGAGTCGTGTAATTTAAGAGATAATTATAATGCTTTATTAAAAGCTGGTTATGTGGTATTAGGCATTTCGAAAGACAACGAAAAATCGCATCAGAACTTTATAAAAAAACAAGCCCTTCCCTTCCCTCTTTTAGCCGATACCGAACTCGTGGTGCATAATTTATTTGGAACATGGGCTATGAAAAAACTATACGGCAGAGAATATATGGGTACGTTGCGCACCACTTTTATTATTGATGAAAAAGGTGTAATCGAAGATATAATTGAGAAGGTTAAAACAAAGGATCATACGGCTCAAATATTAAAGTAAAAGATTAGGGAATGAACCAACATCAAACGAAAGAGGTATATACCCAAGGAATCATTTCCATTATTGGCAATACGCTTCTCTTTTTTATTAAATACTATGCGGGGGTGGCAAGTGGATCTATTGCATTAATAACAGATGCTTGGCATACCTTATCTGATTCATTAAGTTCGTTGGTAATCATTATTGGCACCAAAATATCGATTAAACCAGCCGATGAGGAACACCCGTTTGGGCATGGAAGAATACAATTAGTTTCTGCTTTGATTCTTGGTATCTTATTATCAACCATTGGTTTTTCATTTCTATCTACCGCCATTTATAAATTAATTGATAAAGAAGTAGCCGAATTTGGGATGCTTGCTATTGGCGTTACCATTGCTAGCATTTTAATTAAAGAAGCACTAGCACAATACTCTTTTTACTTAGCAAGAAAAACAGGCCAAGCTGTATTAAAAGCAGATGGTTGGCATCACAGAAGCGATGCCATTTCTTCTGTGATATTATTGGTTGGTATTTTAATTGGCCGTCAATGGTGGTGGGCAGATGGCCTTTTAGGCATTTTTATGGCCTTATTTATTTTTAAAGCTAGTTTTGATATTCTTAAGGAAGCCATAACTCCATTATTAGGAGAACCGGCCTCTAAAAAATTAATAACCCAAGTTGCGAGTATTTGCTCAGAGCATGCCAAGCAAGATGTATTTCCTCACCACTTTCATTATCATAATTATGGATATCATAAAGAACTCACTTTTCATATAGCACTTACAGGGACCAGCAGTTTAAAAAAATCCCACGATTTAGCAGATTTAATCGAAGCAAAAATCAGACAAGAGCTAGCCATTGAGGCCACCATCCATATTGATCCTTTGGAAGATGCTGAAACGCAAAATGATATCAATATTCATAAATCAGAAATCGAATAAACGACTTCAAAGCTGTACGATCGAGACATTAATTGGTTTTATCACGACCCCAAAGTCGGAGTATTAAACAAATTGGCTTTCGCCCTTCGGACAAATCACATAAAGTGAGCTATTTTTAAAAGAGTGTTTCCATAAATCACTTTACATCTAACATCATAGTTCTATATTTGTACTAATTATTAGTAACTGCAAGAATTAATGACTAAAAAGACGACCGAGGACCTATCGAAAATAGCCTCACAAGTTCGCAGAGACATTCTTAGAATGGTACACGCCCAAAATTCTGGACATCCAGGAGCATCTTTAGGTTGTACTGATTTTATGGTAGCTCTTTACTTCAAAATCTTAACGCATAACACCAATTTTTCGATAGATGGTAAAGGCGAAGATTTATTCTTTCTTTCGAATGGCCACATATCCCCTGTTTTTTACAGCGTATTGGCCCGAAGTGGTTATTTTGATACCAAAGAATTATCAACATTTAGAAAAATAAACAGCCGATTACAAGGGCATCCCGCCACAGAAGAAGGCCTAGAAGGCATTAGAATAGCATCGGGCTCTTTAGGGCAAGGATTATCTGTAGGTTTAGGCGCTGCTCAAACAAAAAAACTAAATAACGACAAGGGTCTTATTTATGTGTTAATGGGCGATGGTGAACTAAATGAAGGGCAAATTTGGGAAGCAGCCTTATATGGCGCCCATAAAAATATTGATAATATTATTGCCACCGTTGATTTTAATAGACAACAGATTGATGGCCCTACAGAAGAGGTTATGTCCCTAGGTAACCTAAAAGCCAAATGGGAAGCCTTTGGCTGGCAAGTAATAGAAACTGACGGTAATGATATGAATACTGTGGTACAAAGTTTGGAAAGAGCCAAAACTATGACGGGTAAAGGCAAGCCAATTTTAAATCTGATGAAAACTGAAATGGGTTTTGGTGTTGACTTTATGGTAGGCACACACAAATGGCACGGCATAGCCCCTAATGATGCTCAATTAGCCGATGCTTTAGGCCAATTGGAAGAAACATTAGGTGATTATTAATTCTCTGAACTTAGACTAATGACTAAATATACATTTACAGAAAAAAAAGATACACGTTCAGGGTTCGGAGATGGACTTACAGAACTTGGCAAAACAAATAAAAATGTTGTTGCGCTTTGTGCGGATTTAACTGGATCTCTTAAAATGGGTGATTTTAAAAAAGAAAACCCAGACCGCTTTTTTCAAACAGGGATTAGCGAAGCAAATATGATTGGTATGGCCGCAGGAATGACCATTGGAGGCAAAATCCCTTTTACCGGTACATTTGCCAATTTCTCTACTTCAAGAGTGTATGATCAAATAAGACAAAGCATTGCTTACTCCGAAAAAAATGTAAAAATATGTGCTTCACACGCAGGAGTAACATTAGGAGAAGATGGTGCAACCCACCAAGTATTAGAAGATTTAGGTATGATGAAAATGCTGCCTAATATGACTGTTATAAACCCATGCGATTATAACCAAACAAAAGCAGCGACTTTGGCCATTGCCGATTTCGAAGGACCCGTTTATTTAAGATTTGGACGACCTAAAGTTCCGGTTTTTATGCCTACAAATAAACCCTTTAAAATTGGGGAGGTCATAAATTTAGTGGAAGGAACGGATGTATCTATTTTTGCTACAGGTCATTTAGTTTGGGAAGCTATTTTAGCAGAAGAAATATTGGCAGAAAAAGGAATTAAGGCAGAAATCATCAATATCCACACCATTAAGCCACTTGATACAAACGCAATTTTAAAATCAGTAGAAAAAACTGGTTGTGTGGTTTCAGCAGAAGAGCACCAACGAAACGGAGGTCTTGGAGATAGTATTGCACAATTACTAATGCAAAATAATCCCGTACCTTTAGAATATGTTGCGGTAGATGATCAATTTGGAGAAAGTGGGACTCCAGAGCAATTAATGAAAAAATATGGGTTAAGTGCATCAAACATCGTAGATGCTGCCATTAAAGCTATAAACCGAAAATAAGTGGACATTCTAGAGGGGGTTTCGTTAAAAAAACATAATACATTTGGTATAAATGTAAAGGCTAAATATTTTGTGGAGGTTAAAACTGAAGCAGAGCTTGTAGAATTTTGTGAAAGCGGTTTTTTAGAAGGCAAACAACATGTAGTTTTAGGAAGCGGCAGCAACATCCTTTTTACCAAGGATTTTGACGGTGTTGTTATTAAAAACTCCATTGAAGGTTTTGTTTACAAAAAAAGCGGAAAACTTATTAGGGTAATTGCAGGTGGTGGCACTAATTGGCACGACCTTGTAATGGATTCTTTAAAAAATGGAGCCAACGGATTAGAAAACTTGGCGCTTATACCAGGCACTGTTGGTGCAGCTCCAGTACAAAATATTGGAGCCTATGGCTTAGAGTTAAAAAGTGTTTTTGAGCAGTTACGTGCCATAGAAATTTCTACAGGTAAACTCAAAGTATTTACAAAAGCACAATGCTCCTTTAAATACAGATCGAGCGTTTTTAAAGAAGAGTTAAAAGGTAAATATGTAATTACAGAGGTTACGCTAGATTTACATAATACCGACAAGGTAAATACTATTTATGCTCCAATTAGAATTGCCTTAGAGAAAAAAGGGATAGAGAACCCTACTTCGCAAGATGTCTGTGAGGTTGTAATGGAGATTAGAAACAGCAAATTACCCAATCCTGCAAAAATTGGAAACGCAGGTAGTTTCTTTAAAAACCCAGTGATTCCAAAGGTTACTTATAAAGAGCTTCAAATTAAAAATAACGGCATGCCAGCCTTCCCTCAAGCAGCCAATAACAAAGTAAAGGTGCCTGCTGCCTGGCTCATAGAAAGTGCAGGGTGGAAAGGAAAATCTATAGGAGATGCAGGCGTACACGAAGACCAGGCATTGGTATTAGTAAATCACGGTAAAAGCTCTGGAAGAGAAATCAGTGACTTATCTAAGGAAATTCAAGCTTCGGTATTTAAAAAGTTTAAGATTAACTTAGATGTAGAAGTAAATATTCTTTAAGCTTATCAAACACAATTAAATAAGGTCTGTGAGGTTAGCAACCTCACCTTGGTACTTTTCGGTACCAATGCCAAATTTCTCAAGGAACTCAACGCCTTCATCTGTAGGTAATCCTTTGTATTCGGCATAGGACTTTAAGTAAATTACTTTTTCGATTCCCATCGAATAAATAATTCGAGAGCAAGCCAAACAAGGTGATAATGTAACGTATAAAGTAGAACCCGCCACTGTTGCGTTATTTTTAACGGCATATAAAATGGCATTTTGCTCTGCATGAATTGCTAATGAACAACTCCCCTTTGAGTCTCTTGCGCAACCTGTTTCAGGAAATTCCTCATCACAATTATGAGTGCCTGCCGGAGGGCCATTATACCCAATTGAAATGATACGAGTGTCCTTTGTAAGCACGGCACCTACGTGCCTTTTAATACAATGAGATTTTTTGGCTAAATTCGCTGCCAACTCCATGTAAATATCATCAAACTCTAACTTGCTCATTATGCAATTATCATAATTGAATTAATATGTGCCTAAATTCAACATTTTTATTTTTATATTCGAGTAATTATGGAAAAGAGATATAAATCATTAAAAGAATTTTATCCTTATTACCTCACCGAACACTTAAACACAACATGTAGAGTTCTCCATTTTATTGGTACTTCTTTAGTAATCACAAATTTAATTTGGTCGTTGCGTACTGGTAATTATTGGGCTTTATGACTTATACCGGTTATAGGTTATGGCTTTGCATGGGTGGGACACTTTTTCTTCGAAAAAAATAAACCCGCCACTTTTCAATACCCATTTTATAGCTTAGCTTCAGATTTTATTATGTTTAAAGATCTTTTACTAAGAAAACAACATTTTTCGGCCAAGCAATAAATCTCTTGGGCAATAATTATTTTAGCTAAAAATGAAATTTTTAAAAATATCAGCAATTATCATCGTTATTTTAGGACTGATTATATACAATTCTATCGACTATATAATTGAGAACAGGTTAGAATCAGAGCTTTCTAAAATGATAAAGTCCGATTCTTTAAACTATTATAACTATAGTTTAGAAGACCTTAATTTAAGCATTGTAACTGGGTCTGTAACAATTAAAGGTGTAAAAATAACACCCACACAACAAGCATTAGATAGTTTACAAAGCGACACAAATAATGTTCGTGTACTTGTTTCATTCTCGTGCGATAAGATTAGATTAAAGTCTTTAGAAATTAGTCACTTTTTAAATACGAAAGAACTCCTAATAGACCAGTTAATCATAAATAAGCCACAATTTGTTTATACATTCAACGACAAAAAAGAGAACAATTCAAAAACATTAGGTCTTCATAATTTATTTTCTGATTCATTTAAAAAAGCAGAGCTTGGTAAATTTATAATTAGCAACGCACAAATAGAAATTAAAAATATAGCAAAAGAGAGCGCCTTAATTGATGTTAAAAATTTTAATTTTATACTCACCGATGCCAAAATTGATTCTGCCACCATCAAACGATTTTCTCCATTTGATTATGAAAATATAGAATTTGATGCACGTAGTATTAATCTTAACATAAGTAAAGATTTTGAAATATTTACCGGAAAATTGCATTTTAATGCAGCGAAAAATGAAACGGCAATTGCTAATTTTAAATTAAAGCCCACCTATGGCCAAAAGAAATTTTCTCGAATGCATAAAGTGCAAAAACAATGGGTGGCCATTACATTGGATTCATTTAAAGTAACTGATATTAATTTTGAGAAACTTATTCAACACGGAGAGTTTGAGATTAATAAAATAACGCTATCTGGTGCTAATGTAGGTTTATATAAAGATAAATCTAAACCAGAACCACGCTTTAAAAGACAATTATTACCTGCCAGTGCACTTAGAAGCATGAAAATAAATTTATCGATTGATACTATTGAGGTTAGACAAAGCAAGATTATCATCAATGAAAAAAGCAAGAAGACAGGGAAAGTAAGTTATATGAGTTTTAATAAATTGAATGCCCAAGTATATGGATTTACAAATGATTCGATACAATTAGCTACCAATAGGTACTTATCGCTCTACGTGCAAACCAAGATAATGAATGCGGCTAATGTAAACCTAGAGGCACAATTCGATTTGTTAAGCAAGAACGACACACACACTATAAAAGCTAGTGTTGGGCCAACAAAAATGAAGGTATTTAATAAAGTATTAGACCCAATGATGTCTGTTGTAGTTAA
>CAZDQR010000038.1:1635-6287 GCA_964507315.1 uncultured Roseivirgaceae bacterium | reverse complement strand
TTAAATTACCGATGCACGGCCGGTGAGGAGTCAGGAAACGGCACACTCGATTTTGAATATGAAAATGTAAAATTAGAAGTATTCAAAAAAGAAGACAAATCAAAAAAGCAAAACTTAATGAGCTTGGCTGCCAACACTGTTATTAAGTCTAATAATAGTAAGGCGCAGAGCAAAAATTACACACAAGGTATAATCAAAGTTAAGAGAATAAAAAATAAAAACATTTTTCCTTACCTCTGGCACACCGTGCAAACAGGGATTATTTATATAATGGCTCCTGCCCTATCTAATGTTAAAAAAGAAGAGAAAAAAGCAAATAAGAGGAATTGGTTTAAGAAGAAATAGGATTACTTACTTCCCCCAGCTTCTAACTTTATATCCTTTAAATGCATAGTAGATTATCATTAAGTACGCTGGAATTAAGATTAGATAAGCTATTTGATTTCCACTTTTAGCAGTATCAGCAATACCTTGTGCCACATTTGCATCATTAATTACTCCTGCCCACGCACCGTATAATAAAGGAAAAATAGCCCCTCCAATAATACCCATTACCAGTAATGCTCCACCAATTTTCGTGTATCCTTTTACCCCATCCAAGGCCAAAGGCCAAATAGCAGGCCAACAAAGTGCATTAGCCAAACCTAGCAAGGCCACCAATATAATTACGAGCGGTATCGCAGGCATTGAAGGAAGTTGAACCAATATCGTATCTGGTATTAATACGATAGCTATCACTAAAATTACGCCCAGTACACCAGATAATTTTAAAGCTACCATTTGTGATACATACTTAGGTATTAACACGATACCCGATACATAACCAATTACCATAAACGTCATAGTAAAAGAAGTGAGCTTTAAGTAAAAATCTCCGTTATCGCCATACACACCTAGTTGCTTGCCAAAGCCGCCAATGGAGTCGCCAGCTATTACTTCGGCTGCCACATATAACATTAAGGTAACTACACCTAATACTAACTGAGGGTATTTAAAGGCACCTTTGATTTGTTGAAAAATACTCAAATGAGCAACTTCACCGTCTTCATCTAAATCAATTTCTGGTAAGGGCGAAAACTTAATTAATACGGCTAATACTAAAATCACAAATCCCATATAAATGTATGGCGTTTGCAACTGGAGCGCTAAAGAATCCAAGGCTTCGCTCCTAGCAGCAAGATCTAATGCATTAATCTTATCTTCAGTATAATCTCCCATGTTAGAAAGCACAAGAGCTGTAAGAGCTAAAGGGGCAATAAAGCCGGCCAATTTATTAGCAATTCCAAGAACACTAATTCGAGCAGCTGCACTTTCACGAGGCCCAATAACTACTACATAAGGGCCTGCTGCCGTTTGCAAAATGGCAAGTCCGGTTCCCATAATAAATAGAGCGATTAAAAATAATGTATAAGTTCGTGCTCCTGCTGCCGGGTAAAACATAAACGCCCCAAGTGCTATTACTCCTAGCCCCAATGTCAAGCCATTTTTGTACCCTACTTTTTCTATTACCCAAGAAGATGGAATAGCCATCACAAAATAGGCGATGTAAAAAGCAAAGGTTACAAAATAAGCCTGCGACTCTGTTAGCTCACAAGCCAATTTAAAAAACGGAATTAATGGCCCATTTAACCAAGTAACAAATCCGAATATGAAAAACAATGCCGATAATATTATCATTGGCATTACCGTATTTGTTCTTTTATTTAATGGAGTACTATCTGAATGAGACATAATTATATTTCTTAATTAAAGTTCTACTTTGCTTGACATAATATTTTTTACTCGCAACTGGCTATTATTGACTCTACAGCATTCACAATTTGAATTTCAGCTCGGCCGCCTTGTTTTCGAGCATTCGAAACTATGATTTTACTTTGCTCAATCCAATCTTTTGAAGGCTTAATATTAGATTTTTTATATTCTAAGGCCTCAATTCCAGCAGATGCCAAGGTGGATAAATTTGAAGATAATTCTTCTAGAGTAGAAAGCACTGGAGCACCGTTGAGCAATAGCTTAAATGCCGCATCGTTGCCTTTCCAACTGATCAAATAGCTTATAATTTCTTTTTCACTGTCTGCATCACCAGCTAAATAAGCTGTCGTTAATTTGTTAAATGGATATTCAGAAGCAGGGTCAGCTACGCACGCATCGGCAAATAACATATAAGGTGAGTAACTTAAATAGATACCTCCTCCTTTGTTTCTATTATAGCCTTGCAAAGGCTGGCATACATTGGTTAACACTTTTAAGGCAGTAATATCATCTTGCTGTACCATGCCTCTCAAAATAACATCTTGCATTGATTTATGCTGCAAGCCTAATTGCTCTAGTTGTATCGATATTACAATCAACCTTCTGTGCATATCATCTAAATCATTTACATATTGTGGAGACCAGTAACGTTCTGCAATGGCAGCCGTTCGAGGCCAAATACGAGAATCCACTGTGTTAGGAGTAACTAATTCAGCCCAAATGGTGGCCTCCCCTCCTATTATCAACTCTTTCTCTTCTTCAGTTAAATTAATCGATTCTGGCAATGGATCTACCAAATAGTGATCATCTACAGAATGTAGTAAATCAATATAATAGCCATTGGAGAGTAAGGTCTTATAACCGGCCTTTGCGGATTTTTCCATAAATCTGAGTCCGCGCCAAGATTGGATCACAGCCGTTTCAGGTAAATTTTCATGAATTATCTCATCCCATCCCACCATATGCTTACCTTGCTCTTCTAAATTCGCAAGCAATTTTGCATTAAAATAAGCTTGCAAAGCGTGGTTGTCTTCTAGCTTTTTTTTCTTCATAAAAGATTGAATATCCTTGTTGGCATCCCAATGTTTCCCTTTATTTTCATCGCCACCAATATGGAAGTAATCATCAGTAAACAAACTAGCCATTTCGGCAAATAAGCTATTTAAAAACGTATAGGTTTCTGAATTTGCAGGATCCAATGTTGGATCAAAAATTCCTGCCCACCGCTCAATAGAGTACGTAGTATCCTTACTTGCATATTCAGGGTAAGCTGTTAATAAAGCTGTAGCGTGCCCAGGCACATCAAACTCAGGATATACTCTAATACCTCTTTCTGCAGCATATTTAACAATATCTTTAACTTGTTCTTGTGTGTAAAACAATCCGTCTGAGCCTTTTAAGGTTAACTTAGGATACAATTTACTCTCTACTCTAAACCCCTGATCATCTGATAGATGCAAATGAAGCACATTCATTTTAACGGCTGCCATTCCATCAATATTTCTTTTAATTACCCCCACTGGATGAAAATGCCGAGCAACATCTATCATTAAGCCCCGCCAAGGAAACCGTGGAGCATCTTCTATTTTTAATGCAGGGAAATAATAGCCATCGGAGTTGGATTCAGCTAATTGTAATAGCGTTTCTAACCCTCTTAATGCACCGATATCTGTTAATGCCGTTAAGCTGATGTGGTTTTCTTTAATTGTTAATGTGTAAGACTCGTCCTCTCCTAATTCTACCTTACCGGGTCGTTCAATTCTAATATTGAATGATGCCCCAGGAATAACGGTTGGGTTGGCTACAAAACCTTGGCTAATAAAAACGCCTGTTCTATTCTTTAAACTTACCAAAAACCGTGTGGCGGCAGAATAAATTCGACTATTGGGATTTCCTTCAATTGAAATACTAAAGTCTTTTTTGATAATGAACTGCCCGCCTGTTAATGTAAGGTTAGCTGGCACAGGCATTAAATTTAATGAGGTAACAGTTTGGCCATAAGCAATGCTTGAAACCAAAATAGCAATGAGTAAGTGTACTATTTTTCGCATATTTTTTTCTTTTTTACCAAAAAGTTACGAGTGCTATGTTCAGCACTCTGCAACTTTTATATTATTCTAATAATTCAATTATGAATTAGCTTAAATTAAAATTTGTACCGTTTAAAAGCTTCCATCGCTTCATACTCGGCTAAGCCCAACTTATCGTATTGCTTGGCAGTATCGGTGTTTCTATCTTCTGATCTTTGCCAAAATTCACGAGCATCATTTCCAGGAAAAACTGCACTATCTTTTTGAGACTGATGTTTAAAAATAGCTTTCCTCTTTTTACGAAGTTCATCTGGGCTTAATGGAACAGTCATATCAATATCCTCAATTCCCCACTCTTGCCAAGCACCACGGTAAAGCCACACATAACAATCCTTCATCCAGTCATCATCCTTCATCTCTTCTATAGCTGCGAAAATGGCATCTAAACAAACACGGTGTGTACCATGTGGATCAGATAAATCTCCTGCTGCATATATCTGATGAGGCTTTATCTCGCGAAGAAAATCAACTAATACTTTTACATCTTCAGGCCCGAAAGGGTCTTTTTTAACTAAGCCCGTTTCGTAAAATGGCATATCTAAAAAGTGCATATGCTCTTCGGGTAAACCTACAAATCGACAAGCAGATTTAGCTTCACCTTTTCGAATTAACCCCTTTATCTCTCGCACTTCGCTCGAATCTTGAGCACCTGGCTGTTTCTCCTTAATTTCTTTTTTTATGCGATCGTATAAATCGTTCTGATCGGCACTTTTAACTCCTAAATATGTATTGAGTTCTTGGTTAAAATCAGCAAAACGAATTACTTCATCATCAAAAACTGCAATATTTCCTGATGTTTGATAACCAACA
>CAZDQR010000038.1:0-1625 GCA_964507315.1 uncultured Roseivirgaceae bacterium | reverse complement strand
TGTACCTCATGGCCTTGGTCGTGCAAGCGAATAAATGTACCTCCCATGGAAATTACATCATCATCAGGGTGGGGACTAAAGATAACTGCACGCTTTTTAGCTGGTTCTGCACGTTCTGGTCTGTTGGTATCATCTGCATTTGGCTTACCTCCAGGCCAACCCGTAATAGTATGCTGCAATTGATTAAACATTTTAATGTTTATTTCATAAGCCGAACCGTAGGCTGAAACCAAATCGCTCATGCCACTATCATTATAATCACGATCTGTGAGCTTTAATATTGGTTTCCCTGTTTGTTGGCAAAGCCAAACAATAGCTCTTTTAATTTGATAATCGCTCCAAGTACAAGAAGCCACCAACCAAGGCGTGTTTACACGTGTTAACTTAGCACTTGCCGCTTCATCTAATACAAATGTAACATTGGGGTGATTCTGCAAGAATGTTGCAGGCACTAAATCATTCTGCTTTCCTTCAATAGTTTTAGCAATAATAGGAGCTTTACCTTCCCCCCAAGCCATTAACACCACACGCTTGGCCTTCATTATACTGCCAACTCCCATAGTAATGGCTTTGCGCGGCACATTATCAATTTCTATAAAATCATCGGCAGCATCTACTCGTGTTATGTGATCGAGCGTTACCATTCTAGTGCCAGAATTTGGGTGTGATCCAGGTTCGTTAAAACCAATATGGCCTGTTCTACCAATTCCTAACACTTGCAAATCGAGCCCACCTAAATCAGCAATTTGCTGCTCATAGTTTTGGCAAAATTCAAATACTGCTGCTGCGTTTAAGGTACCATCAGGGATATGCACATTTGCCCTGTCTATATCTATATGATTAAATAAATACTCATCCATAAACCGCACATAGCTCTGTAAGCTATGAGGCTGCATAGGAAAATACTCATCTAAATTAAACGTATGTACATTTTTAAAACTCAAGCCATCTTCTTTATGCATTCTAACCAACTCGTTATATACCGATGTTGGAGAAGATCCAGTGGCCAAACCAAGAACGCAAGGTTCGTTATTTTTTTCTTTTTGCTTAATTAAAGAAGCAATTTCATTGGCTACTTGAATAGACCCTTCAAGGGCTTTTGGAAAAATAACAGTATGTATTTTTTCAAAACGCAATTCCTCAATCATTCCAAGAGGTGCGTGTTTTATACTTATTACTGACATATAGGTACGTGTTATAAAACGTAAATTTTAGGAGGAGAAAAGAAACCCTTAGTGTGCAATAGAAATAAGTGTTACACAGTCTGAGTTAAAACAAAAAAAAGAGCTACCTCGTTTGATAGCCCTTTTAATAATCAACCAAGTAAATTTTTATGATAAATTTCTATACTTAAAAGTACTAATAGGGTCTTTTTAAACATAATTATTTAGCTAAAGCGTCACTAATCATCGATAGACGCAAACTAGTTTGGGTAGATCTCTTTTATAATAAAAGGGGCTGAAAGCAGCCCCTTTAAAAAAATATTAATTAAACCAAATTAATTTATTTTGCCCACCAAAGTTTAGTGTTCTGTGCATCTGGACCCTGACGCCCAATTGCTTCATTAAGGTTATCTCCATTTTTATCAGAAGCAGAACTACCATATCTCATTCTCTGAGGATAGT
>CAZDQR010000037.1:0-16767 GCA_964507315.1 uncultured Roseivirgaceae bacterium | reverse complement strand
TACTAATATTATGTAGATGATAGGTTAGAAGTTGAGACAATAAAAAAATCCTCCGAACTGGTAGCAATTAAATCTACCGTTCGAAGGACTTTACTTCTATTAGTTGGCTTGTTGATTCAAAAGAACACCCTTTTGGTTCAATTCAACAACTTAAATCGATGAACAGCATTAATTGCCGTTGAATTGCAGAAATGGTTGTACTAATGATAAAAACCAACTCTTACTTTACATAAGGTATTGACATTTCATTCAAATTATTACTCATTTAAACCTTTTCACTTCATTCTAAATAGAACAAAAAATAGCATGCAATTAGATGCTCCATTTATATTCTCATTACCTTTAACTTCTATGAGCGACCCTACCAAAAAATTATTTTTATTAGATGCATATGCACTAATTTATAGAGCCCATTTTGCCTTTAGCAAAAATCCCCGAATTAGCTCAAAAGGCTTAAACACTGGCATAATGATGGGTTTTACCAACACTATGTTGGAGATAATTAATAAGCAAAAACCCACTCATATTGCCGTTGCATTTGACACTCCAAAACCAACCTTTAGGCACATTCAATACCCTGCCTATAAAGCACACCGTGATGCAACACCCGAAGATATTAAAATCGGAATTCCTTATGTAAAGCAAATTATAGAGGCCTTTAATATACCCATTGTTGAAAAAGAAGGATTTGAAGCTGATGATGTTGTAGGCACCATAGCCAAACATGCTGCCAAGGAGGGTTTTGAGGTTTTTATGATGACTCCTGATAAGGATTATGCACAATTGGTAGAAGAGAATATCTATTTATACAAACCAGCTTTTATGGGAAATGCCGTAGCCATAATGGGCGTGCCCGAAATTTTAGCAAAATGGGATATTGAACGAATTGATCAGGTAAGAGATATACTTGGCTTACACGGAGATGCTTCAGATAACATACCAGGCATACCAGGCGTTGGTGCAAAAACCGCAATAAAATATTTAAAGGCTTATGGCAGTGTAGAAGGCCTCCTAGAACATGTTCATGAGCTTAAAGGCAAAGCCAAAGAAAACGTTGAGAATTTTGGAGAACAAGGCTTATTGTCTAAAGACTTAGCCACCATAAAAATAGATGTGCCTGTTGATTATTCGTTTGATGCCATGGAATATACGGGCCCAGATGAAGAAAAAGTAAGAGCATTATTTGAAGTGCTAGAATTTAGAACCTTAACCAACCGTTTATTTGGTGGAAAATCAACACCAACTTCAAGGTCTTCCAAACCCGCAAATGTTCCTCAGTTATCTATGTTTGGCGCAGAGCCTTCTGAAGGAGAAACTCCCATTGAGAAAATCAAACCCAAGGATACTATTGAAACAAAAGAGCATAATTACCACCTCATACAATCAGCTGATGAGGCCCAATACCTAGTTGATTATTTACTGCTCCAAAAAGAATTCTGTTTTGATACAGAAACCACCAACATTAGTGCCGTTGAGGCAGAGTTGGTTGGCCTATCTTTTAGCTATGTAGCCGGAGAAGCCTATTACGTACCTGTAAGTGAAAACTTCGAAGAAGTTAAGGACTTGTTAGCCATTTTTGAGCCGGCATTCACGAGTGAATCCATTCGAAAAATAGGCCAGAATTTAAAATATGATATTCTCGTTCTTAAAAAATATGGCGTTCATATAAAGGGGCCTTTATTCGACACCATGTTAGCCCACTATTTAATAGATCCTGACTCGAAACACGGAATGGATGTATTGGCAGAGAATTTTTTAAACTACACTCCAGTTTCTATTAAAACGCTTATTGGAGGTAGAAATTTACCAAAAACAATGCGTGATGTTACCCTCGACAAAATCGCAGAATATGCGGCCGAAGATGCAGACATTACATTGCAATTAAAGGAAAAAATAGAACCTTTAATTACAGATCCTAACATCATTAAATTACTTAACGAAGTTGAATTGCCTCTCATACAAGTATTGGCCAATATTGAACACAACGGGGTTAAAATTGATAAAGATGCACTCAAAGCAATGTCGGGCGAATTAGAAACCGAATCTATCAAAGTAAGAGATCGAATTTACGAGCTTGCTGGTGAGGAATTTAACATTGCTTCTCCCAAGCAATTAGGCATCGTTTTATTCGATAAATTAAAACTAGTTGAAAAACCAAAAAAGACTAAAACTGGACAGTATGCAACAGGAGAAGAAATACTTTCTCGATTAGAAAACCAGCATGAAATTGCCAGAAAAATTTTAGAATTTAGAGAACTTCAAAAACTTAAATCTACTTATGTAGATGCATTGCCTCAAATGATAAGTAGTTATGATGGTTTAATACATACCAATTATAGCCAAACAGTGGCTGCTACAGGTCGATTAAGCTCGCTCAATCCTAATTTGCAAAACATACCAATACGTACTCCCAAAGGCCGAGAAATACGCAAAGCCTTTGTGCCAACTGCAGAAGACAAAGTAATATTATCGGCCGATTATAGCCAAATTGAGCTTCGTATTATGGCTGCCTTTGCTAAGGATGAACATATGACCGAAGCCTTTAAAAATGGCCGTGATATCCATGCAACTACGGCAAGTAAAATATTTAAAGTGCCTCTAAACGAAGTTACAAGCGAAATGAGGAGTAAAGCTAAATCTGCCAATTTTGGCATTATCTACGGCATTTCAGCTTTTGGCTTATCACAAAACATGAATATACCTCGTAAAGAAGCAGCAGAAATTATTGAAAGCTACTTTACCGAATTTCCTGCGATTAAAACATATATGGATAAGGTTGTGAATGATGCAAGAGACAATGGGTATGTGGCTACGGTATTAGGCAGAAAGCGATACTTACGTGATATTAACTCTAGAAATGCAGTTATGCGTGGTTTCGCGGAGCGAAATGCTATAAACGCTCCTATTCAGGGCACTGCTGCAGACATCATAAAAAAGGCAATGATTAACATTGATGCGTGGATGCAGAAAGAAAAAGTACAGTCAAAAATGATTATGCAAGTACACGATGAATTAGTCTTTGATGTGCCAAAAGATGAGGTAGAGTTAATGAAAACCAACATAGAGAAATTAATGAAAGATGCACTTCCAATTGCTGTTCCTATGGAGGTTGGCATGGGCATTGGAAATAATTGGCTCGAAGCTCATTAACATGTTTCTGTACTCTAGATTAATTTTAAGGTATTACTAATATTTAATACTCCTATTAGCCTAATTAAAGTAGCGCTAACGAGCTATTTGGAATGATGATAAAATAAATTATCAAAAATATTTACTATAATCCAATATTATTCTATATTAGCCTCGAATTAGGTATTGGGATATTAAAATACCGAAGCAATAAACACAAATTTTGATACCTAATAATAATTATGGGAAGACCATCCACGAAACCAAAGAAATTAAAAGACGGATTTTATATCGAAGTAAGAAATAAAGGAGCCAAGTCAGGTCTAAAAATTAGAAGAGAAACTGAAGCTCAAATGCTTTTTGCCAAAAAGAGTTATGACAAAACCAAGGATGTAATCATTATTGGTGAGGTAATTAATGGTAAGCCATTAAAAAAAGATAAAAAGGAGAAGAAAGAAAAGAAGGAGAAGAAAGAAAAGAAAACTACTTAACAATCTCTTACATCTTAAAGAAAATGAAAAGGTCTGTACAAAGCAGATCTTTTTTTATTTCAATTTAGAAGCAAAAGCTGCTCTAAATTTTCCCATTTTTGGCTTAATAACATATTGGCAATAGCCTTGGCCACTGTTTTCTATAAAAAAATTTTGATGTTGGGCTTCTGCAGGGTAATAGGCAGACACTTCTGATATCTCCGTAATAACTGGGTTTACAAATGCCCCCGACTTGTTCAGTTTATCTTTATACTCCTCAGATATTTGTTTTTGCGCCTCATTAACGAAGAAAATCACAGACCTGTATTGTGTACCCCTATCTGCTCCTTGCTGATTTAAAGTAGTTGGATCATGTGTTTGCCAAAACACTTCAAGTATTTCTATAAAAGAAATAATCTTAGAATCAAACATAATTTTTGCGACTTCTGCATGGCCAGAAGTTCCACTGCATATTTGCTCATAAGTAGGATTATCAATAGCCCCACCCATATAACCAGATTCAACAGATATAACACCTTTCAATTCTTGAAATACTGCCTCTACACACCAAAAACATCCGGCACCAACAACAGCCGTAGATAAGGTGTTCTTTTTTTCTTTTGAATTAATCATACTTTTACTAAGCTATAATTAAATTAAGTAATGAGATTAAATCCCTATCTAGAATAGATAAGCATCAAGCCAAGGGTTAGCCTAAGCTAGTTCAGCAAGTATAGTTCTGCCGCCTTTAGTTTTAGTGCCGTGATGCACCAAAATAGTAGAATTAAGAGGCAAGAAAACATCCACGCGAGATCCAAATTTGATAAACCCATATTCGTGCCCTTGCTCAACTTCACTACCTTCTTTAATATACCACTTTATTCTACGCGCCATAGCCCCAGCAATTTGCCTTACCAATACATCAATACCATTTTCGGTACTCAACACCATAGTGGTTCTTTCATTATCGGTAGAAGACTTTGGGTGCCATGCAACCAAATTTTTGCCAGGATGGTATTTGAAATACTTAACAAAGCCCGATAATGGAGCCCTATTTACATGCACATTGGTTGGCGACATAAATATGGAAACTTGAATTCTTTCATCATTAAAAAACTCATTTTCCATTGTTTTTTCTATCACTACAACTTTGCCATCGGCAGGAGCTAAAATATGCTTCCCATTATTAGAAATTACTACATGGGGGTTTCTGAAAAACTGAAGAATCACCAAATAGAGTATGATAGAAAAAATTATACTTAAGTTAATAATTTGTTCTGAAGGCTTAATTGCATAAGCCATTACAAAATTGAATACCACTAAAAGAAGTAAAAGAACGCTCAATAACTTTCGCCCCTCTTTATGAATTCTCATTTTTAACATATTAATATTAGATATTTTCTTCACGTGATATAGCTAGATAAAGTGCAAAAATACAAATTCTATATTCAAATTGAACTAAAGGCGAATTAACCTCTAAACCAAACTAATATATACTACCACAAATGGGCTTGCCAGCAATAGACCATCGAACCGATCTAAAAAACCACCATGGCCAGGAATTGATTTACCAGAATCTTTAATTGCAATGCTTCTTTTAAATAATGATTCTACCAGATCGCCATAAATACCTGCAATAACAATTAGACTAGCAGCCACAAACCATTGAGCTAGGCTTAAATCTTTAAAATAAATGGAAAACCCATAGGCAAATACCAAGGCTAAAAGAGCTCCTCCAATGCTTCCTTCCCATGTTTTTTTAGGAGATATGCGTTCAAATAATTTTTTCTTCCCAAACAAAATTCCAGAGAAATAAGCGCCTGTATCACTAGCCCATAAAATAAAAAGCATTCCTATAATTATTTGAAAGCGGTATTCGCCAGAATTAAATGCGATGACACTTAACAGAGAAAATGGTACAGAAACATAAATAACTCCCAAAAAGGTGTAAGCAACTTGCGTAAAAGGTTTATCCTCTTTTTTATACAATTTTATTAAAAAAACTGACGCCAATAATGGAAACATTAGCAACAGGTACTTTAATGGAATTATTCCCGCTTCGGTTAAAAATGTTAATGTAAATAAAGTGGCTCCAATAAGGGAGCCCCAAATTTTAAGGGGAGCCATTTTATCCATTATTGCCAGTTTGTAAAACTCCCATAACGTGAGCGTGCTAATAACAAGAAATACTACAAAATACCCCCACATGCTCCAATATATGCCACCTATAATAGCAGCAGCACCTACTAGAGCTGTTATCAACCGAGGGCCTAATGAACTAAACTTCTTCGAACTTGATGTCATTTTCTATTATCTTCAATGCGTTTAACACAGACTCTACATTTACATGAACCTCCAACTGCCCAAAAATATCATAAGCCGAGTCTTTTTTATCCATAATAATGGCACCAATACCCTGCTGCTCCAAAATATCTTTAACGATTTCTGCCCTATAAGGCATTTTGGATTCATATACTTTAGACCACTTGCTCACTTATTTCCTCTTTATTAACATTTTTATTAAAAGCGAATAACAATAATAGAAGTACTAAGGCAGAAAATAACACTTGATACCAAAGTATTGTATCTGTAGATTCAATATCATACTCAATTTTGCCTAATTGATGCATGTATAGAGCAACCACCGCTATCCCATTATTAAAAAAATGGGCAAGCATAGCATAAGAAAGCTTTCCAGAAAAATAGTATAGGTAGCCAAATAAAGCACCCAGCATCATTCTAGGAAAGAGCCCATAAAATTGCATGTGAATGGCCCCAAAAATAAAGGCAGATATCCATATTGCAACGTGAATATTCTTGGTAATTCTAACTAAATGATTCTGAATAAGTCCTCTAAAAACGAGTTCTTCTCCAATTGCAGGAATTACAGCAATAACTACTAGCCCCAATAAAAAGCTGGGAAAAGAGTTAAACTCTACTAAGAATTCGGTTATTACCCTCATATTCTCTTCCATCACTTGCAAAGCTGTTTCTAAACCTGAAAGAGAAGCCGGTAATTTTATGTGTTGATTCCATTCCCCTATCGGAGAATTTACAACCATAAAAAAAAGAGTAATTAAAAAGGTAAAAACAATGGGCTGAAGTGCAACCTTTGTTTGGCCAAAATGCAAAGGCAGTTTAAATACTTTGGAATAAATAATCCAAGGGACAAGTATCATTCCAAAGGCAGAGCCAACTCCTTGCGTTATCATTATAGGGGTTTTAAGAGCCTCGTTGCCCACAGGGTTTGCCATTGCTTTAAACAAATCCATCATAGCGCCATCGTAAAAAGGAAGGGCTACCAGCGCGCCAACAAATACACCAATTAACTGAAAACCAATTAAACTGCCTACTAAGGAGATAATTAGCAATTTCCATGGACCTATATGCGGTGCAAATGGAGTTATAGAAGGGTTGCTCATACCAAGTTGTTTGAAACAAAAATAAGCCGATTATTGGTTTATAAAAGATATAACTTTGTGGGCAATCGTAAAAAAGATAATTATGGTTAAAATTGGCGACCTCGAGATCGGAGAATTTCCTCTCCTATTAGCTCCTATGGAAGATGTAAGCGATCCACCCTTTAGGGCTGTTTGCAAACAGCATGGTGCTGACCTTATGTACACAGAATTTATTTCTGCCGAAGGCCTTATTAGGGATGCATTTAAGAGTGTACAAAAGCTTGATGTATATGATTATGAACGCCCAATTGGGATCCAAATTTTTGGAGAAAAAATAGATTCTATGCGTTTGGCAGCTGCAAAAGCAGAAGAAGCAGAACCGGAGCTTATTGATATAAATTTTGGCTGCCCAGTAAAAAAAGTAGCTATGAAAGGAGCTGGTGCTGGCATTTTAAAAGACATTCCTAAAATGCATGAAATGACAGCCGAGATTGTAAAACAAGTTGAGCTGCCCGTAACCGTAAAAACAAGGCTAGGGTGGGATGATAAAACCATTGAAATAGTTGATGTTGCCAAACGATTGCAAGAAGCAGGTATTAAAGCCCTTACAATCCATGGTCGAACGAGGCAACAAATGTATAAGGGCGAAGCTGATTGGAGTTTAATTGCTGCAGTAAAAAATGACCCTGAAATTGAAATTCCAATTTTTGGAAATGGAGATATTGACTCCCCTGAAAAAGCTTTAGACTATAAGAATAAATATGAGGTAGATGGCATTATGATTGGGAGGGCAGCCATTGGAAACCCTTGGATTTTTAACCAAATAAAGCATTATATGGCTACCGGAACGCATTTAGCCAAGCCCACCATAGAAGACCGGGTTGAAGTCGCAAAAAAACATCTAGCTTTCTCCATTGAATGGAAACATGGCAAAACGGGCATTTTTGAAATGCGCAGGCATTACACCAATTACTTTAAAGGCATCCCCAATTTTAAACCTTTTAGAACACAATTAGTTGAGCTCGAAGATGAACACCAAATTATGGATCTCTTAGATTCCATTGCAATTGAATTTGCGAATACTGAAATAATAGCCTAATGCCTACACAACAGTTTAAGTCACTTGCCTGGGGCATTCTGTTATTATTAGCAGCAATTTGGGGCACATCATTTATTTTAATTAAACGAAGCTTAGTCGCTTTTAGCGCAGACGAAGTTGGGGCTTTACGAATGCTAACTGCCGGAATTGTTTTACTTCCATTTGCCATTTCTAATATTAGAAAGGTGAAAGGCAGAAACTGGGGGTCGCTTTTTATTGTAGGCTTTTTAGGAAGCTTTATACCAGCTTTTTTATTCGCAATTGCCGAAACTCAATTAGATAGTTCCTTAGCAGGAGTTTTAAATGCACTTACGCCAATATTTGTACTTATTGCGGGTGCATTATTTTTTGCTCAAAGGTTTACAAAATCACAAATAGCAGGAATCGTAATTGGGTTCCTTGGCACATTATTTTTAATGTTTGCAGGTGCAAACAGCTATTTGAATAACTTTAATTTTTATGGACTTTTTGTAGTGTTAGCAACCATTTGCTATGGCCTAAATGCCAATTTTATTAAATTTAATATTAAAGGCCTTAATTCCTTAACAATTACCAGCATCTCTTTAAGCATGGTAATGCCCATCGCCTTATTTTACTTATTACTTTTTACTGATGTGCCAAATCAGCTATTGCATGAGCAAGCAGCTAGAGAATCTTTTATGTATGTATCTATTTTAGGTATAATGAGTACAGCCATTGCAATGGGTTTATTTAATAAGCTTATACAAATTACAACACCCATTTTTACGAGTTCCGTAACTTACTTAATACCAATTATTGCTGTTATTTGGGGTCTTTGGGACGGAGAAATTTTGTTAAGTGGTCACTTTATAGGTATGTTTGGTATATTAATAGGAGTGTATATTACAAATCGCAAAAAATAACTGGAACCATCTAACCATAATTAATGAGCAATGAGCCCAATAATTAATAGTTATTTTAAGATTAATAAAGAATGCTAACTAAGCTTTTTTCGATTGGACTAGACCAATCCTTAGATTTTGAAGAGTCAATAAAAATAAAACTACTGAATGTAGTATCTTTTTTATTCGAAATTATTGCCATAATATTTATTGTTAAGCACGTATTTTTTACAGAAAAATATGAAGTAGCACTTGTGCATTTTGCCGCATCTCTACTTGTTCCTATTATTTATCTATTACAATACAAGCATAAATACAAAGAGGCTAAAGCTATATTTTTTACGCTTTTGCATTCTGTTATCTTTTTCCCATCTATGTTTTTACTAATTGGTAAGGGTGTGGAAAATTTTTATATTGTAACTATCATCCTTGTTCTTATACTAGTTAAAGACACTGTTTGGATATATTTTCTATTGGGATTAAACGCTTTTTTATATGTTGCTCCTCAACTATTTTTCCACCCCTATCTACCTGAAAACTATTCATTTATTACCTCACTAGTAGTAATTTTAGCGATAATTTTAGCTGTAAGATTCTTTATAATAATTCAGAATCAATATAAAGAACGGCTACAGATTCAGAATAAAAGGTTGGAGAAGCTAAACTTGGAAAAAACTGATTTAATGAAAATTGTTGCGCACGATTTAAAAAGCCCACTTACACAAATTAAAGGGCTCGTTTCCATCTTAGAATTAAGCAACAACCAATTAAACCAAGAGCAAAAGCAACTTATAGATAAAATTAAAGGGGTTACTGATAACCAACACAAACAGATTACAGGTTTTTTAGATGCCGAATATTTCGAAACTGCTTTTGAAGAAGTGAATCTAGAAAAGGTTGTAGTTAAAAAAATTGTGGAAACTGTAATTGATGGCTTATTAGCACAAGCCATTGCAAAAGGTATTAAGCTATCCTACATAAAATGCAATAAAAGAAACCTGTCAATTAACGGACGTGAAGTTTGGCTGTATAAAATAATTTCGAACTTAGTTTCCAATGCTATTAAGTTTTCGTATTCAGGAACAGAAATTACAATTGAAGTACGCTCAACAGATGAAGACGTATTAATTATTGTTAAAGACCAAGGCCAAGGCATTCAAAAAGAGGAAGTAATGCAAATCTTTGATAAGCACAAAACGTTTAGTGCTATGCCAACAGGCAATGAAATCTCCTCTGGTTTAGGGCTCTACATTGTAAAAAAATATGTAAACGAATTACAAGGCCAGGTATGGGTTGAAAGTGAAGAAGGAAAAGGGAGCACATTCTTTGTAAAATTACCTCAAAGGTCAACTGTTATACTATAGCCACCCGCTTGCGTTCTCATTTTATTGTTTAAACCTTAAAATAAGCGTAAATATTACTATCTTTCCCCTTAATGCTTAAAAAGCTCCTAAACATTGGATTATACAAATCTATTGATTTTGAAGAATCGATACGGATAAAATTTTTAAACGCTGCTAATATTCTCTTTAGCGTAACTCTCTATTTTTTTATTATTTTTCATATTGTAGTTTCCAAAAAATACGATACTGCTCTAGTGCAGTTTAGTGCAGTAATTAGCTTAGCGGTTGTCTTTTGGCTACAAAAAACAAAAAAATATACTGCAGCAAAATTCATTTTCTTTTTGCTGTTACATTTTACAATTTTTTCGGAGTCTATGTTTTTGTCTCCAGGCAGAGGCAATGAATATTTCCATTTAATAGTCATTATTCTATTACTGATTCAAGTAAAAAACACATTCTGGGTAAGCCTATTAGTTGGGCTCAATATTGTATTGTTTCTGCTGCCCCAAATAATAATTGCACCTTATCCTATAGAAAACTACTCGTTAGTTACAGTTTTGGCACTGTTCTTTTCTACTATTTTATCAATCCTATTTTTCATAATCATCCAAAAACAATACGAAAAACAATTGCGGGCTAAAAATGAAACACTGGCAGAATTAAATCAAGAAAAAAACGATCTAATAAGCATTGTTGCGCATGACCTAAAAACCCCTTTAGCACAAATTGAGGGATTAATTTCAATTTTAAAATTGGAAGGCACCCAATTAAATGAAGATCAACTTTCCCTTATTGAAAAGATTAAAAGCGTAACCGGCAATCAACGAAAACAAATTAGTTCTTTCTTAAACATTAATGCTATTGAAGAAAAAAATGAAGAAGTAACGCACGAAAAATTCAACATTACCAATTCCATTGCATCTGTAATCAACGAAATGGCGCCATTGGCCAATGCAAAAAACATTAATATAGAAGAAAAGCATGACTCTAGTGACATTTCGATGGTTGGCAAAGCAGATAATTTCACCAAAATAATTACAAATTTAATTTCGAATGCTATTAAATATTCCCATCCCGAATCTACTATTAAAATCAATGTAACCTCCGACCACAAATAGTTACTAATCTTGGTTATAGATGAAGGCCAAGGGTTTAAAAAAGAAGAACTACACCAAGTTTTTAACAAAAACACAGTGCTTAGTGCAACACCCACCGCAAAAGAAACTGCTTCTGGCGTTGGCCTTTTTATTGTAAAAAAATATGTGGATTTAATGAATGGGTGGATCTGGCTAGAAAGCACAGAAGGTGTTGGAACCACGTTTTTTATAAAATTGCCACGAACCAATAGTTCAAACCTGTAATATTTCATTTTAGCTATCCATTTGTTTTATATTCGTGCTTATGCTCACGCGATTATTAAACATTGGTATAACAGAATCTCTTAGCTTTGAAGATTCAGTTCGAATTAAATTTCACAACACAGCAGCCCTATCTTTTGCTTTTGTACTATATTACTTTGTGTTTTTTCACCTGTTTGTAACTCATTTTTATGATGTAGCTGTTGGTCAATTTTTAATATCATTGGGGGTGCCAACTACTTTATTCCTCCAACACAAGCACAAATACCTAGCTGCAAAAATTGTTTTGTTCGTTTTTTTACACCTAGTTGTATTCCTAACATCCATGGTTGTGTTGGTAGGAGATGGCAACGAATACTATTACCTCACAATTGCTGTTCTCATACTAGTCCAAAATAAAAATAATTATATTACAGGAGCTCTGCTCGCTCTCAACGCTTTTTTGTTCATTTTACCGCATTTGTACTACCCCCACCTCAACGAGCATTATAAAATGATGACAGCGATTGCTGTGTATGTTTCTATTATTTTTTCTGTTCACTTTTTTGTATTGATTAAGCAGTATTACGAAAAAAGATTAAATGCTCAAAATCTAAAACTTGCAGAGTTAAATAATGAAAAAAATGATTTAGTAAGTATTGTCGCCCACGATTTAAAAACACCTCTTTCTCAAATTAAAGGACTCATCAATATATTAAAATTAGACAGTAACCTGCTAAACGAAGAACAGCTGAAGCTCCTTGAAAAAATCCAAGATGTAACCAATAACCAGGGCAAGCAAATATCTAAGTTTTTAAATATTAAGGCTCTCGAAGATGCTGCAGAAAGCCCAAGCTATCACGAGTGCAGTGTAAACATTGCAATTCTTGCAGTATTAGAGCAAGTGCAGACGCTAGCCACTGCAAAAAATATCAAAATCGAAACTACACTTAGTAATAAAGAATTAACTGTTTTAGAACCGCCCGAAGGGCTAGCTAAAATCATTTCAAATTTACTTTCTAATGCCATTAAATATTCATTTCAAAAAACTGTTATAACCGTACATTCAAAAGCAGAAGCAGATCATGTTCTCATCATAATTAAGGACCAAGGGCAAGGATTTAAAAAAGAAGAAATGGCTCAAGTATTTGCAAAAAACAAAGTACTAAGTGCTCTACCAACAGCTAAAGAATCGGCATCTGGTGTTGGCCTCTTTATTGTAAAAAAATATGTAGATATGATGAATGGAAAAATTTGGTTAGAAAGCGAGGAGGAGGTTGGCTCCACTTTTTTTGTAAAACTGCCTAAGTCATAAACTATCGCTTTTTAAAAATTAAATAGTTGTTTGATTAATTATAAATTTCTTAAATTAATTCAATTTAGTTAGGTATATTTAAAATTAATGTTATCCAAACTCCTGAATATTGGTAATACTAAGTCATTAGACTTTGAGAACGAAATTAAAGTAAGGCTTCTAAATGCATTTTCATTTGTTTTTTCTATAATCTTAGGGTTTTACGTTTTATATAATTTTTTTTACGTAAAACGATACTCACTCGCACTAATAGAGTTTGCTATTTTATTAATAGTGCCGCTTATTATTTTGTTGCAACATAAGCGAAAATACGACTTTGCAAGGGTCGTATTTTTTATGCTTTTGCACCTAGTAATTTTTGTTACTTCAGTTTTTTTAAGTCCTGGTAAAAGAATAGAATATTTCTATTTAGTAATCGTTATGCTGTTAATGGTTCTTGCTCGTAAAATAACTTGGACGTACGTTATCATTTTTTTAGATATCATTCTTTTTTTTGTCCCTCAAATTGTTTTCAATGTGTACCCCGAAAAAGGGTTTCCCTATACAAATTCTGTTATTTTAGTCATATCCACCGTATGGGCGTTACGTTTTTTTATTTTAATTCAGAATCAGTATAGCAATAAGCTTAATGTCCAGAAAAAAAGACTTGAATCTCTCAATAGAGAGAAAAATGATTTAATGAGTATTGTGGCACACGATTTAAAATCGCCTTTAGCTCAAATTAAAGGGCTTGTTTCTATCTTAGAGTTAGAAGGCGGCCAATTAAATAAGGAACAAATTGAACTAATTGATAAAATTAAAGGGGTAACGGATAACCAAAACAAACAAATAAGCCAATTTTTAGATGCAAATGCACTAGAAGAAAAAGTTGAGCAAATCACTTTACAAAATTTTGATGCGGTAGCAACAATTATTAAGGTTATTGCTGAAATGTCAACACTTGCGAGCTCAAAGAATATTAGAATAATTCAAGGTTTTGAAACCAAGCTAATTCTCATTAATGGAAGTGAGGAAGGATGGTGTAAAATTATTTCTAATTTATACTCAAATGCCATTAAATACTCACAACCTCAAACAACCATTACTCTCAATATTAAACTGATGGAAAATAAAGTATTGTTCAGTATTAAGGACGAAGGTCCAGGATTTAAAAAAGAAGAGTTAGATAAGGTGTTTAGCAAAAACAAAGTGCTAAGCGCACAACCAACGTCTAACGAAACGGCCTCAGGTATTGGCCTCTACATTGCAAAGAAATACGTTGATTTAATGGATGGTGAAATTTGGTTAGAAAGTACCGAGGGTAAAGGCAGTACTTTTTTTGTAAAATTACCAAGAGGCGTTTAATATTTTTAATATCAAACCTACTCTACTTATTACAATCCTCTTATTTTTACCATCCCTAATTTTAAATAAATATTATGTTAATTTCTCTAAAAAAAATTGGCCTCGTTTTAAGTGCTTCTGTATTAATGTACGCCTGCAAACCTACTGACCCCATCGAAAAAGAACCTATGAAAGCAATAGATCATCATACCTACGCCCAACCCGACAAAGCTGTGATCACACATTTAGATTGGGATGCCATCATCGATTTTGATACAAAAAAAATAACCGCAACTGCAACTTTTAAAATTTCAACAAACAACAATGCGTCAGAGATCATTTTAGATACCAATGACCTAGCAATAAGTTCAGTTGAAGACGAAAAAGGCCAAGCACTAAACTTTAGCGTAGGCGAAGAAAAACCATTCTTAGGTAGTCCCTTAACAGTTAATATTAACAGCACTACCCAACAAATTAGCATTAAGTACCAAACAAGTTCAGATGCAGAAGCATTACAATGGCTAAATCCAAAGCAAACTGCAGATGAAAAATCACCCTTCTTATTTACTCAATCTCAAGCAATTTTAGCACGTAGTTGGGTCCCTGTTCAAGATTCTCCAGGCATACGCTTTACCTATAATGCACATGTTAAAGTACCTACAGGTATGCTCGCGCTTATGAGTGCAACCAACCCAACCGAAGTTTCGACAAATGGCGAATATGATTTTGTAATGGATAAACCTATACCCGCTTACTTACTGGCTCTAACCGTAGGCGACATAACCTATCAAAAATTAAGTGAACGAACTGGCGTATATGCGGAGCCATCTGTAATTAAAGCCGCTGCTTACGAGTTTGGAGATATGGAGCAAATGGTAGAAGCTGCTGAAAAACTTTACGGGCCATACCAATGGGGAGTGTATGATTTAATTGTACTCCCTCCTAGCTTTCCTTTTGGAGGCATGGAAAACCCGATGCTAACATTCGCAACTCCTACTATACTTGCTGGAGATCGATCACTGGTTTCATTAGTGGCGCATGAGCTCGCTCACTCTTGGTCGGGCAATTTAGTTACCAATGCCACTTGGGACGATTTTTGGCTTAACGAAGGCTTTACCGTGTATTTTGAACAACGAATAATGGAGGCTGTTTATGGAAGGGATTATTCCGAAATGCTTGCCTTGCTTAGCTTACAAGATTTAAAGGAAGAGGTTGCTTCAATTTCTGAAGGTAAAAGACCAGAAGACACCGAACTAAAATTAAACCTAGAAGGAAGAAACCCCGATGATGGAATGACCGCCATTGCCTATGATAAAGGCTATTATTTTTTAAGATTAATTGAAGAACGAGTTGGAAGAGAAGTATTTGATGCTTTCTTAAAAGATTACTTTACGTCAAATGCGTTCCATTCGATGACAACTGAGGCATTTATTGAACAGCTAAATGAAAAGCTCTTTACCAAAAATGGGATTGCCATTGATGAACAATTATACACAGATTGGATTTTTGGGCAAGGGCTGCCAGCCAATTGCCCAGAGCCAAAATCTGATAGATTTAAAAATGTTGAATTAGTAGTTGCCAATTGGATAAAAGGACAAAAACTAGAAGAGTTATTTGCTCCAGAAGACATAATGGCTAATACATGGAGTTCGCACGAATGGCTTCACTTTTTACGAAGCCTACCAGAAGACCTTACAATTGATCAAATGGAAAAGCTAGATAATATGTTTCAGTTTACCTATTCTAAAAACTCAGAAATTTTAGCCGCTTGGATGGTACACGTTATAAAACACCAATACGTAGCTGGCTATCAAAACCTAGAAAACTTTTTAATAAATACGGGTAGAAGAAAATTTTTATCTCCTCTTTATGCAGGAATGGCAAAAACAGAAGACGGCCTAAAAATGGCCAAAGAGATTTATGCTAAAGCAAGACCTAACTACCATTTTGTGGCCACTAGCACAATGGATAACATGCTAAACTGGAACACCAATGATGACTAAAGATATTAATGGCCACCCGTTTGTGGAATATACGCGCGATACTTACACAGCGGAAAAAATGGCGGATCGGAGTGCCACCTTTTTTCATTGGTTGGATAGCCGAAGACAGTACGAGATTACTCTGATAAACCTGTGCCCAAAGAAGTAATTGAGAACATACTTAAATCCGCCTCCACCGCACCCTCTGGAGCTCATAAACAACCTTGGACATTTTGTGTAGTGTCTAATCCCAAATTAAAAAAGAAGATTAGAATTGCAGCAGAAGAAGAAGAAAAGGAAAGCTATTCGCGTAGAATGAGCGATGAATGGCTCGAAGATTTAGAGCATTTAGGCACCAACTGGGAGAAGCCCTTTTTAGAGGTTGCTCCTTACTTAATTATTATATTTAAAAAAGCATACGACTTAGACGAAGAAAAAGGTAAAACAAATAATTAGAGATAATCACTTAGCTACATAATATAATCTTTGTAAATTGCATATCTAT
>CAZDQR010000036.1:10921-16861 GCA_964507315.1 uncultured Roseivirgaceae bacterium | reverse complement strand
AATAATAGATGAAATTAGAAATACTACAGGACTTCCTCATACTGATCGGTCGCAAGATGTGGCTTATTTTTCGGCCATTCCTTGGGTAAAGTTTACTTCTGTAGAGCACGCAATGAACAGCAAAGTGCCAGATAGTGTACCCAAAGTTGCTTTTGGTAAGTGGGAGGAGCGAGATGGTAAAAAGTTTATGCCCGTTTCTGTTCATGTACACCACGCTTTAATGGATGGTTTGCATGTGGGGCAGTTTTATGAAATGTTACAGAAATTGCTAAATGAGGGATAGAAAAACAGAGGTTACGATTTTTCTAATATAGTAGTATACCGTTGTGTATCTGTTAAAATCTCAATAGCTTTTATAACTTCCAAATCATCGGCAAGCGAGGTTTCTATTTCTCCTTCTTCGTTATAATACCTTAAAGCAATTTCAGATTCAAGTATTAGTTTAATGGATTTACTATTTACTATTAATTGCTGATTTAAATGACTTTTTACTGAATGCTTTAATTCTTCAAGCGTTTTATCATACAAGTCGCTTGTTTTAGCTTTTACTGAAGTGGTAATTAAATGATCTAGTTTGTTTTGTGCACTGTTTTTAAATTCAAAATCACTTTTTTCTACCCAATTAATGAAATTAGTAAACTCTTGGCCGGATAATTCAAATTTCTCTGGCGATGGAATGGATGCGTGAGATAGTTTAAACTCATTTGCGTACAAATATATTTGCCCCTCTTGAATTAGTTTAATAACCAGGGGAGACCACTTATCTTTTTCTAATAAAATATCTGGGTCAACACCACCACCATCATAAACAGGTCGTTTGTTTTGGGTATAATAAATTGTTTTAAGTGAGTCTGCTATTTTGCCAACACTTCCATCTTTATTTCTATGGGTGTAATCCAACGCTTGAATACATCTACCGCTTGGCGTATAATACTTTGCAATTGTAACTTTTAATTGGGCATTATATGTCAGGGAACGAACATTTTGCACTAACCCTTTCCCATAGGTTTTTTGGCCTATAATCACAGCTCGATCATAATCCTGTAGGGTGCCAGATACAATTTCTGAAGCAGAAGCACTTGAGCTATTTACCAATACTGCAACAGGTATGTTAAGATCTAGCGGTTGGTTTAATGTTTTAAATTCAGTGGAGTTTTCTGGTCGTTTTCCTTTGGTTTCTACTACTTGCTTGCCTTTAGGGATAAACAAATTACAGATGTTTACAGCTTCATGTAATAGGCCACCAAGGTTGCCTCTTAAGTCAATAATTATAGAGGTTGCTCCTTCTTTTTTTAATGCTTTTACAGCTTTTTCAATATTCCGTCCACCATTTTCTGTGAACTGGGTAAATTTTATATAGCCTACTTTATTTTTTTGCAAGCCATAATATGGCACATTATTGATGGTTATTTTATCTCGAATAACACTGATATTGGTAATAGTTTCTAAACCATTTTTTCTGACACCCAAATCTAAAGCTGTTTTGGCTTGGCCACGTACTAGTTGGTTTAGTGCTTCGTTGGACTTGTTAAATACGTTAATTCCAGAGGCAGAAATAATTTCATCTCCAACCTCAATTCCTGCTTCATCGGCAGGTCCATCTTTTACTACAGAAGCAATAAATACCTTGCCCTTTATACGTATTGTAGAGGCACCAATGCCACCATATTGCCCAGTGCTCATTGTTCTGTAGTCTTCTATTTTATCTTCAGAAATATAAACGGTGTAAGGGTCAAGTGTGCTCAGCATTGATTCAACACTGGTGTTTAATAAATGATTGGGATTTACCTCGTCCACATAGATATCATTAATTACTTTATACGTAGAAGCGTAAATTTCTATGTGTTTCGCTATTTCAAAAAACCTATTGGAGGATGTGGTAGAAGCAATAATTAGCAAAAGCACAAAGCCAGTACCGAACAATTTTATAAATTTACTCTTACTCATAATAAATTAGTAACAAATATTAAATCTAACGCATGCTAGATATCTTTGTTGTGGTGTCAATTTTATGCAAATTGCATTTTTAATAATAATAATCAATGAAAAATATATTTATTCTTTGCGCTATATTAGTTACGGTGTCGTGTAAT
Organism: uncultured Roseivirgaceae bacterium; assembly: GCA_964507315.1. Taxonomy (GTDB): domain Bacteria; phylum Bacteroidota; class Bacteroidia; order Cytophagales; family Cyclobacteriaceae; genus JAKISE01. The sequence goes on along the minus strand of CAZDQR010000036.1, from coordinate 14,768 downwards.
ACATCAAAACAAGAAAGTGAGACCACATCTGAACATCCCAAAAATGTGATTTTTATGATTGGTGATGGTATGGGAGTTGCCCAAATTCAAGCGGCCATGGCTGCTAATGGTAATCATTTAAATATTGAGCGACTAACAACTACTGGGTTTTCAAAAACAAGTTCTTCGAGCCATACTATCACCGACTCTGCAGCGGGGGCAACGGCTTTTTCTATTGGAGTAAAATCTTATAATGGGGCAATCGGTGTAGATAAGGATACTGTTTCACAAACAACCATTCTTGAATACGCAGAGAAAGCTGGATTGGCAACTGGATTGGTAGCAACTAGTTCAATAACTCACGCTACGCCTGCTTCATTTATAGCGCATCAACCGTACCGAAAAATGGCAGAGGCAATCGCTTCTGATTTTCTCAAAACTGACATAGATGTATTTATTGGAGGAGGGAAAAAGTATTTTGAATCACGCAAGGATGGACAAAATTTGCTAGATTCTTTACGAGAGAAGGGATACAAAACGGTATTTAGTTTAGATGAATTGGGGAAATTGGTTAAGGGAAAAGCGGCCGTATTATTAAGCGATAGTGGCATGCTTCCTTTTGCTAAAGGAAGAGGAGATATGCTTGCTCCAGCATCAATGAAAGCTATTGAACTGCTAAGCCAGAATGAGAAGGGCTTTTTCTTAATGATAGAAGGATCTCAAATTGATTGGGGAGGCCATATGAATGATATTGACTATGTTGTAAGTGAACTCTTGGATTTTGATAATACGATTGGCCAGGTACTTGATTTTGCTGAAAAAGAGGGCAATACCTTGGTGGTTATAACAGCGGATCACGAAACGGGTGGACTTACGTTAGTAGGGGATAATATTATGCAAGACAGCAGTGCTATTCATTTTTCTACAACACATCATACCTCTGTAATGGTTCCTGTTTATGCAGAAGGGCCTGGAGCAGGTTCATTTAAAGGCACCTATGAGAACAATACTATTTTTAGTAAACTTATGAACGCGTTATCGTTAGAAGCTAACAACTAGGATCATTACTTTAGTTATTTGCGCAGTTACTCATCTGTAAAATCTCTCAATTTTAGGTGGATTTATGCTCTTTCTAATGTATATTTATAATGGTAGAGAAGTTGATTAATTAACTTCATATATACGTTATAAATTGTAGGCATGGATACTAAAATAGAGGACCGTATTACGGTAGATCAATTCAGTTTAGTTGAAGATCGGTCGGGCTTAAAAACTCTTTTTAATCAGCATAATATAAAATATCGAAAAACATTAGAAGTGTTACGATACGAAAGTGATTTGCGTGAATTGCAAATTGAGTTGATAAAAATGCAAAAATGGGTAAAGGATAAGAAAAAACGAATTGCCATTATTTTTGAAGGGAGGGATGCAGCAGGTAAAGGTGGTGCGATTAGGCGCTTTACTGAGCATCTAAATCCTAGGTCTATGCGTGTTGTTGCGCTAAATAAACCTACTGCAGTAGAACAAGGCCAATGGTATTTTACTAGGTATGTTAAAGAGTTACCAAACCCAGGGGAAATAGTGTTTTATGACCGTAGCTGGTATAACCGTGCAGTTGTTGAGCCTGTAATGGGCTTTTGCACGAATAAGCAATACGAAAAATTTATGCGTCAAACGCCTGAGTTTGAGCATTTATTATACGAAGATGGAGTCATTATAATTAAGCTTTGGTTTTCAGTTTCTAAAAATATTCAAAAGGCGAGATTTGATTCGAGGAAAATTACTCCAATTAAACAATGGAAAATTAGCCCTGTTGATGAACGTGCAACCGAAATGTGGGATAAATATTCGCAATATAAAGAAGCAATGTTCAGCCGAACGCATACAACTTACAGCCCTTGGGTAATTATTAATTCTGATAATAAAAAAGTAGCTCGTTTAGAGAGCATAAGGTATGTATTATCCACACTTGAATATGATGGAAAAGAAGAATCTGGAAATTTAATAAATCCAGACCCTACCAAAGTAAGTAAGTTTTATAGGTCGATTGAGCAAATAGATGATTAAGAGATGGCAAAAATAATTGAAGAACTTTTAGAAGATGAGCTTGATATGCTCCTTTCAAAACAAGGAAAAATTGAACTTTTAAGAAATAAACAATTAAACGTAAAGAAATCTTTAAGAAGGGTTAACTACTTGAATAAGTTGATAGAATTGCAAGAAGAGCTCTTAAAAATGCAACAATGGGTTGCTGAAAAGAATAAACGGGTTGTTATATTATTTGAGGGAAGAGATTCAGCAGGTAAAGGGGGAGCGATTAGAAGGTTTGTAGAACATATGAATCCTAGGATGTTGCGTGTTGTGGCATTGCCGGAACCGACTAAAGCGGAAAAAGGTCAGTGGTATTTTCAGCGTTATGTTTTAAAATTACCTAATCCAGGAGAGATAGTATTCTTCAACAGAAGTTGGTTTAATAGGGCTATTGTTGAACCTGTAAATGGATACTGCACCCAAAAACAATATCGAGAGTTTATGAACCAAGTCGGTGATTTTGAAAACATGTTAGTGAAAGACGGTATTCAAATTATAAAATTTTGGTTTTCAATTTCTAAAGAAGAGCAGGAGTCTAGGTTTGAGAGTATTAGAAAGGATCCGTTGAAACAATGGAAATTGAGTCCAATTGATGATCGTGCACAAGAATTATGGGATGATTATTCGTATTACAAGAATGCGATGTTTGCAAAAGCAAATGGCCCAGCATGCAGTTGGAATATAGTTAAAGCTGATTCAAAGCCTAATGCACGAATTGAAGCAATTAAGTATGTATTACGCTCTGTAAACTATCCTAAAGATGACCAATTATTAGAATTAATAGCACCAAAAGCTACGGTGGTATCACCGGCTGATCCTATAGTTTTTGCAAAAAAAGAGTCTGTGACAATTGAGTAGTAATCGGTTTCTTAAATTCTACTTATGATGTTTAAATTGCTAGTTGTTCAACCATTTGACAGGTAGAGTTTACATCGTAAATCATAGATTTAACCGATATTGTTGCTCCGGATATTCCATCAATTTCTTTTTCATAGCCTAAATTACAACCTGTTTTACCGATAAATTGAGAAAGCCATCTTTTGCTTGTAATTTCATAGCCATACTCTGAGTAATACTCAATAATTTTTATTTTTTTAATGGTTAAGTCAGGATCAATAATAATAACGTAGTAAAACGGTTCGTAATTAGATTGGTCTGCTACAGGTGACCAAGCGCTACAGCCTCCAACTTTACAGCTGTATGCTTTGTTTAAAACCAAATATCCCAAAAGTTCATCTTCTGAGTTCAGCCTATAAATTTCAGAGTCTTCGCCTTGTTTTAGATGTGGAGGTATTAAAAATAACGATTTTGTTACCTCTTTATCCTTCCATTCTTTTTTTAATACCTGATCTATCTTTTTATTAAGGCGAGGATCTGTTCCTTGGTTAAAAGAAAAGAGGAAATATGCCAATAAGGGAACTAAAAGTAGTGCTTTTAGTGGCGTGTGTGTGTTAAAGTGTTTTACCATGTGACTTAAAACCAAAAACCAATTCCCATATTAAATTGAGCACTACCTGTATCGTTCGGGTCTTCATTTTTATAAACCTGATAATCAGACTTAAGAATAATTCCTGGGGTTATTTTATAGCCAATACCCATAGTTATATCAGTACGGTTATAAGCAAGTATTTGAGGTGTATCACTTTCTAGCACACTATGTGTGTAATATTTCTCGTACCTTATAAAAGGGATAAGCTGCGTTTTAATGTTGGTTGAATAAAAGAGATTATAGCTTAATTCTGTATAATAACCATTCATTACTTTCGCCAGATCGCTA
>CAZDQR010000036.1:0-10911 GCA_964507315.1 uncultured Roseivirgaceae bacterium | reverse complement strand
GCGTTGTGTTAGATTGAACAGTATAAATATATTGTGCTCTTAGTTGAAGACCTTTGATTGAATAATTTCCATTTAATCCAATTATATTAATTCCTACTACTGTACTATCTGCGGTTGCAATCGCATTTTTGTCTTCTTTGTCAATCCCATCGTACATGGATGATTGCGATTTTCCTGAATATAGGGCTGCGGCTAGTTTTAGTCCAGAGATACCGTAATAATCTAGCTTTGTACTAAAAGTAGGGGAGCTCATAATGGATTCTGCCCCTTTTTGTCGGCCTCCTCTAAATCCGTTTTCGCCTTTAAATTTAGCACTTCCATCGTATCCTTTAAAACCATTTGTTACATACACTTGGTATTTTATAGCTAAGGATTGAATTCTACCAGTAAAGCCAATTCCTATCTCTCTCCAAGTAGTCGGTATAATTTTGTTATCTAGGTTAGGGCGTTTTACACCATTAAATGTTGTTGGTTCATGAAACTCATTTACAATACCCATGGGTATAAGCATTAAACCTGCTCTCAAATTAAGATAATCGTTAAATCTATGCTGAACAAAAGCTTGTTCTATAAACACTTCCTTTACATGCTCGTATTCTATTTCTGTAATAATTTGTGTTCTATCAGTAAATTTGTACGCTAGCATAAGTACAAATCGTTGTACATCTAATTCTGCATTATTTAGCGTGTTGTCTTTAATGGTTTGGTAGAAGTTGATTTCTCCATATCCTCCAATCGAAAGCTTATTTCCATTGCTTGATTGTAATAGTTTATCTGCAGTATTAATACTAGGACCGTTTACCCCTGTTGAATCTTGTTGAGCCCAAGTATATTGAGAAATCGCCAAAAGGCTTAATAGGTATATAAATTTCATTTGTGATATTGTTTTCACAAAGTTATTTAGAATTAATCTAAATAAAAACTGACTTTTATCAGTTAATGATATTATGTGCCTTTACTGCCATTTAGTGTGTATAATATTTATTTATTATTTAGAAAGATTCTAATGAAGGTGTATTTGGGCACAAAAAAGGACCTTACTATTATTTAGTAAGGTCCTTTTAATGGTAGTTGCTATTGCTTATTTAAGCAAAGCTGCAAATCCTGCATTAGCTACATAGCTTTGGAATTCCAAATCTTTAATAGCTTGTCCTTTTAATTCAGCATCTAAACTAATTGCTTGTTTTAAGCTTTCAATTACTTTGTCTGCATTTCCTTTTCTAGCTTGAGCTACTGCAAGTGCATAATGAGCATCTGCATTTTCATTATTAGCACTTATTGCATCGCCAAAAGAAGTAATCGCATTATCGAAATCTTTGTTTAGTAAGTAAGCAAGTCCTAAGTTAAATGCATTGTCAGAAGAAGCATTAGCGCTAGATAAAGAAGCAACCGCTCCGTTATACTCAGCAGTTCTAATTTCAAGGTATCCTTTAACACCGTTCATTCCTTGTGTTGTTTCGCTATCAGCAGAAAGTGATCCAGCTTTAGCAATTGCATCTTGTGCTTTTGCTAAGTTTCCTTGGAAAGCATATACAGAAGCGCCAGTTACAAAAGCAGCAGCACTTTCTTGTTTTCCATTTGCAAGATCAACTTGAGTTTCTGCTAAACCAGCGTACTCACTCGCTTTAGAAGCATCTTCTTTAGCCATAGCAACATAAGTAGCAGCTAAGTTAGCATGTGCATTCCAAGAATCAGCTTTAGTTATAGATGCTTTATAGATAGCTTCTTTTTCTGATAGGTCAGGAGTAAGGCTAGCAGCATACATTAATTCTTCAATTGATAAAGTATCAGCAGAAGCTGATCCATCAACAATACCTTTAGCTAAAACAGAAATTTCAGCATCAGTTTTCTTTTCTTTTACATTAAGTATTGCTGTTTTAGCAGAACGTAATCCTGGGTACACATCTTTAAATACTTTTTTGTATCCACTTACTTTACGAAGTGCTTTTTCTTTATCTTCAAAAGCACCAGGGCCATTAATGATATTTAACATTTCTGATTTAGAATCAGAAGAAACACCTTCGTAAGAAGCTAAAGCTGTTTTTAAATTAGACCAATCATCAATAATAGGCTTGATGATAAATTTAATTGAATCAGCCATTCCTTTATAATCGTATTTATCCATTTGCTTTCTGTAATACTTTTCGATTACAGCAGCTCTATCTTCAGATAGTTTAGAGTTAATACGTTCAGTACCTTCTGGAGAGTGAGTACCTGTGATAGTAACTGTTTTAGTTACGTTTTTATCTGCAATAAATGCTTCAAATTCTTTACCTCTTTTACTTCTTCTTTCAGAGTATTTAAGGTTAGAACGTCCTTGATCGAAAAAGAAATCGATGTTCGTAGGAACTAATTCTTCTTGGTTGTTATAACCATGATCTGCATAAGCTGCAAAATAAACAGGCTTAACCAATTGTGAAGTAGTAATTACACCAGGAGCCAATGTCATTGGTTCAGCTGCAACTTCTTTGTCTTTTCTAGGATCTCTTGCAATACCTTTAACAACAATACTTCCACTTTTCATTGCATCTGTATAAGCAAAAGAAAAGCTTTCGGAAGCTGTAGGTTGAGATTCGTTGCTTTGAGGATAATCAGTTGCTTTAAAAACAATTGATTCCAATGGTAATTCTTGATCACCATATTGATAAACAACATTTAAGATATACTCTTTTTCTTTTACCAGCATTTTTACTGGAAGAGTGGCTGACATATCAAATTTTACAGAATCGCCATGTAACTCCAATGGATTGGGATTTACATTAATTTGTTGGTCTGAAGCCAACTTAGCCATTTTTGTAATTGAACATGCACTCAAGGTTAAAATTGCCAACAAGATAACCGCATTTAGGACTTTTTTCATTTTTTGATTTTTCGTTTTAATTAGGTACTGTCAAAATGAATTGCAATAATATAAAAAAATAACGTTAAACGAATATAGATTATAGGTTTGTGTGCTAATTTTGTAATTATTATTTTTTAGGAACATGAAAAAAATACAAGGATTTGTTGAGCATCAAATATTTGGTGTTTGTACACGTATAGGTGAGAAGATGGGAATTGCAACTTCAAGTATTCGCTTGTCTTTTATTTATGCGTCCTTTTTAACCTTTGGATCTCCTATATTAGTATATATTAGCCTTGCTTTTGTTATGAATATCCGTAAACATTTAAGAAGGTTCAATTCAGCCTGGTATTATTAGAATAGAAAAATAGCTGCTTCTTAGTTATTTCCTTTGGAGTTTTCCACTTCATCAAAAGTTCTCTTTCCTTTAATAAAGTATTTCCATACAATGGAGTAAGGTTTTAATATGCTTTTGTCTGAAGGGTTGGAAAATCTTTTTTTATAAAATGAGCGATAAGTTCTTAACACCTTAATATGAGCTTTAAATACTGCGAAAAATTGGGTTCCCTTTCCTTGTAAAAGAAAGTAGAATGCACTTGCCCAATCTAATAATACGCGTATAGCAATTACTCTGCTACGTTGCTGCATTGGTACGTTTTTAATGAGCATATAAAGCCCATTTCTAAAATTGAGGTAAGTTTTAAACGGAGATTCATACGATAGTGTGCCTCCACCAACGTGGTAAACCGTACTTTTAGAGGTGTATTTTATTGTAAAGTTTCTGTTTGCTAGGCGCCAACATAAATCGATTTCTTCCATATGTGCAAAAAAGTCATCATCAAAACCACTCACTTCGTCAAAGGCTGATTTTCTTACTAAGAAACATGCTCCACTAGCCCAGGTTACTTCAATATCATTATCGTATTGCCCTGTATCCTCTTCTAGGGTATCAAATAATCTGCCTCTGCAGAAAGGGTAACCGTATGAATCTATAAAACCGCCAGCACCACCTGCATATTCAAAGCTATTTTTATGCGCGTATGATTTTATTTTGGGCTGAACTGCTGCAACTAGTTTATCCGTATCAAGCACCTTAATAAGTGGTGTTAACCAATTGTTGGTTACTTCGATGTCGGAGTTGATAAGGGCCACATAATCGGCAGTGATCTCTTTTATAAGTAGATTATAGCCTTTACTATATCCATTATTCTTAGCTAAACGTATAATATTAACGGTTGGGAATTCAGACCTTAGCATCTCTACCGAGCCATCAGTGGATGCGTTATCTCCTACATACATAGGAACTGAATTACTATACTGAATAACTGCGGGTAAGAATTTCCTTAAGAAATTCTTACCATTATAATTAAGAATGGCAACAGCAGTTGTAACCATTACATCATTGATGATAGATCTAACCCTGGGATGTTTGGAAGCATACCTTCGGTTGCTTTTTTCATTTCTTCTTTGGCTAAAACATCTGCTTTATCCATTGCTATGTTGGTTGCAGCAATAATTAAGTCCTTAAGCATGTCTTTATCTTCAGGGTTATATAGGCTTTCATCTATGATTAAATCAACCAATTGCTTTTTGCCATTTACAATTGCTTTTACCATTCCTCCACCAGATTCGCCTTCTGTAGTAAGTTTGGCTAAGTCCTCTTGTACTTCTTTCATTTTTGATTGAGCCTCTTTTACCTTGCCCATCATCTTCATCATATCAAACATAGTGTTACTTTAATGTTCAATTAGTAATGTTTAATTATCAAACCCAAAATAGAATTTTGTTTAAGTGATAATTACACATTGCCAATTGTTAATTGAATATTTAGTTGCTCAAAATTAAGATGCTTCCTGTTCGAATATGCTCATTATTATTTAAATCTTTTATTCGAATCCAGTAAGTATAATTTCCAACACTTAGTTTTTCCTCTTTTGAGGTGCCATCCCAACCATTTTCTAAATTAGTAGTTTGGAAAAGGACCTCGCCCCAACGGTTAAAAACTTGCATTTCATAGCTTTTAATAAATTTTCCTCCAATAATAAAGATGTCATTTAATCCATCCCCATTAGGAGTAAAACTATTAGGAAGAGAAATAACGGGCTCCCTTTCAACTTCTACTACGTTTGATCTAGTAAATTCAATACCATCTGTTACTGGAATGGCCCAAACAGTAAATAGGAGGGTTTGTTCGTTTTGTTCAGCGATTGGGAATGTATAGAATGTATCTCCTCCTGTGGAAACGCTATCAAGGAGGACACCTTCGAGATTTTTAATGGTTAGGTAATAGTCTTGAAACCCATCCAACCAACCGGTGAAATTGTTCCATTTAAGCTCTGTATCTTTATTTTGTAAAATTGTAGCGCTTAGCGTAATAGAGGTGCCTGTTAACTTCAATCCTGATTCATTACTGCAAATATCTATGGTTTGAACAGCGATTAATTTAGGTTGTTCATTATACTCTTCGGCATAGGTATTTGTGCTAACTTTTTCTTTACTAATTACACTACCATCGGGTAATACATGATTGACCCAGTAAAACGAAGGGGCTGAATTGGGAGGTATTTGCCAATTCCATAAGATTGAGTCGGAATTAGTTAAACTGCTTATATTATCAATACTTGGTGGGTTATCATTAGAGAAAGCTGTTTCGCACACACTGAGAGACCGTGAAATTCCTCCAGCATAATTAACCTCTACACCATAACAATATGTGGTTTTACAAATTACTGTAGAGTCGGGATGCGTAGTTGTTGGAGAGTTAAATGATAGTAGTAAACCCTCGTCACGGTACAAGTTTGTTGTTTCACTTAAATTCCAATAGAAGCTATCCCAATCTAGTGTTATTACATTATTCTGAGCGTTTGCATTTAAACTAATCGAACAAATTTCGTTGGAATAAGATTTAAAATTACTACAGGCATCATAGGTTGCGATTCGGAAACAATAGGTCGTTCGGCTAATAGGTAAACTAGTTAGTGTATCTGCCGATGTATTTTGTGTTAAATTTTTAAAAAGGACAAAATTGGAATTATTATTAAGTGAGATTTCTAGCTTATTTACACTGTTACTTGGCAAATTGTAATTTAGTTTAACACTGTTTGAGCTTAATGCAATCAAAGAATCTATTTGTGCAGGTAACACAGTGGCCAATGGATCGAATAAAATGGAAGTAACACCACATCGGTTGGTAGCCGTAGTAAAAAGGCCTGTAACTACTACATTTCTTTGGGCATTGGAAGTATAGGTATAAGGTGCTATTGGGCTGTTTTTGGGAATGGTAATAATAGCCCCATCGCCATAGTCTATTTCGTATTCATCGTAATAATTATCATTAATTTTAACTACTAATTCTAAGTTATTACAGCTTTGTAGTTCAACTTGAGGTAATTCAGGAAGAACTACAGTAACTAAAACACTGTCTTTTCGTTCATCCCCACCAGGACCTTGATTATACTGGTTTATCCAATAACTACCCGGCTCTGTATAGGTAAAAAATGGGTTGTCATTGGTTGGTGAGTCAATTCCATCATACTGAAATGTAATTACATCAGGTACTAAGCTGTTGATGTTAACTGTTAAATCATTACAACCCAATTGCTGGTCGAGCTCAAAAAAACCTCTTACACTTAGGTATTGCCCATTTGCCTCTTTAATTATAAACAGGCTATTTAAAAGTATGAGCAGGTACCATTTTGCAGTCATTTAAAACGTATAATCTTTAAGAAATTGAGTGGCCTTAACCATATCATTATGTAAAACTCTATCTTCTTTAATAAACGGCACTTCCTTTCTGAAATTGCGTACAAATTCTTCTAATGCCTTCGAGGTTTTTAGTGGTCTTCGTAATTCCAAGGCTTGAGAAGCCGTAATTACTTCTATTCCTAAAATCTCATACAAGTTATTAATGATTTTATGCGCTTTAGTAGCAGCATTTGCTCCCATACTCACATGGTCTTCTTGCCCGTTAGATGAAACTATAGAATCTGCTGTAGCAGGGTGGCATAAGTTTTTATTCTGGCTCACAATAGATGCGGCCGTGTATTGAGGAATCATTAGGCCTGAGTTAATACCCGGGTTGGCCACAAGGTAATTGGGTAAATTTCTACTACCCGAAATTAACTGGTAGGTTCTACGCTCAGAGATACTGCCTAATTCGGCCATGGCTAAGGCCATAAAATCTAAGGCTAAGCCCAATGGTTGACCATGGAAATTGCCTGCAGAAATAATTAAATCGTCATCCGGAAATATATTGGGGTTATCCGTAACACCGTTAATCTCTTGCGTAAATACTTGATTTACATAAGTTAATGCATCATTTGTAGCACCGTGTACTTGAGGGATGCAACGAAACGAATAAGGATCTTGGACGTGCTGTTTCTTTTGAACAATAAGTTCACTTCCTTGTAAATGCTCTCTTACTTGGCTGGCCACAATTTCTTGCCCTGGTTGAGGACGGATAGCATGTACTTTCGCATTAAAAGGCTCGATTCTGCCATCAAACACATCTACCGAAAGCGCACCAATTAGGTTTGATAAGCCTAGAATTTTTTTAGATTGAATCAAGTTCCAAACGCCAAACGCAGACATAAATTGAGTGCCGTTTAACAAGGCTAAGCCTTCTTTAGCTTGCAATTCAATGGGTTGCCATCCCATTTTGTTATTTAGTTCTTGCCCAGAAATAAGATTGCCCTTAAAATTAACTTCCCCTTCACCAATTAATGGCAAGCAAACATGTGCTAAAGGAGCAAGGTCACCAGAAGCGCCTAACGAACCAAATTCATACACAACGGGTAACACATCATTATTATAATAATCGATTAGCCGTTGTACGGTGCTTACTTGTACACCTGAGTGGCCATAGCTTAATGATTGAACCTTAAGAAGCAATATAATTTTTACAATGTAGCTTGGTATGGTTTCTCCAGCTCCACAAGCATGAGATTTAATAATGTTTGATTGGAGCTTACCAAGTTCATTTTTAGAAATACTCTCTTTATATAAAGAGCCAAATCCTGTGTTAATGCCATAAACCGGCTCATCTGAAGCCTTGATTTTTTTATCCAAATAATTACGACAGTGCTGGATTTTTTCTGTGGCTTCGTTAGAAAGAGAAAGTTTCGCCCCTGATGCAATAATTTGTTCCACCTGATCGATGGTTAATGGTGCAGTGGATATATGATGTTCGTTCATTTACTCAGTTAATTTGTTAATAAGCACTTCTACAGTGATTGATTCTTGCGTTCCTGCCAACATATTTTTAACCGTAAGTGTATTTGTTTCTATTTCATTAGTGCCTATGAGGATTACAAATGGGATATTTAGGTTATTTGCATAGGTCATTTGCTTTTTGATCTTAGCAGAAGTTGGGTATAGTTCAGATGAAATACCTGCTTTACGCAATTTTACTAATTGTTTGATGGCAAATGCTTCTTCCTCAGCTCCAAAGTTAGTAATGAGAACTTGTGTAGTTGAAGCTACTTCTTTTGGAAATAATTTACGTGCTTCCATTACATCATAGATACGATCTATACCCAAAGAAAATCCAACACCTGATACGTCAGGCAATCCAAACACACCTGTAAGGTTATCGTAACGGCCACCACCAGAGATGCTACCAATGCTGCCATCGAGTATTTTAATCTCGAAAATAGCACCTGTATAATAGGAGAGGCCTCGCGCCAAAGCAGGATCGAACGCAACAGTAGCTAAATTACCACTCATTGATTCAACATAACTTAGAATTTTCTTAATTTCTGAAAGGCCTTCAATTACTTCTGCATTGTTTGCTAGTGAAGATTCAAGCGATTGTATTTTTTCTTCGTTTGAACCTGTTAATTCTAAAATAGGAGAGAGCTTATTCAGCTGCGCATCATTATAACCAATTTTGTCGAGTTCTTTAAATACACCTTCTTTGCCAATTTTATCTAGTTTATCAATGGCAACGCATAAGGCCCCTTCTTCTCCTTTATGTTCTAGATGTTCGGCTAAGCCAGATAAGATTTTACGGCTGTTAATTACTATTTCATATCCATCAATACCTAGGTTTGGCAAAATCTCGTTCATCATCATAATGATTTCTGCTTCGCAGATAAGCGATTTTGTGCCTACCACATCGGCATCGCATTGCATAAACTCACGGTAGCGCCCTTTTTGTGGCCGATCCGCACGCCAAACAGGTTGCATTTGGTATCGCCTAAAGGGGAACGAAATTTCGTTGCGGTTCATTACCACATAGCGTGCAAAAGGAACGGTGAAATCATAACGCAAACCTTTTTCGGCTATTTGAGGCGTAAGCTGTTGAGAAGGAGTAGAGCTAATATCAGTCTTTACCTTGGAAACATAATCTCCCGAATTAAGCACTTTAAAAATTAATTGGTCACCTTCATCCCCATATTTACCTGTAAGTACAGAAAGGTTCTCCATCGTTGGGGTTTCTAATGGTAGAAAGCCAAACTTCTCAAACGTAGTTCGAATGGTGCTTAATATATAATTACGCTTGCTAACCACTTTAGGACCAAAATCTCTGGTTCCTTTGGGTATAGTAGGCTTTTGATTACTCATTATTGATAGGTTAAAAACAGAGTGCAAAGCTAAGCATTGTAGGGGATGAAAAATAAAGATATTTAAGCAATTATTAGAATAATTGACTAATGCAACATTAGTATTAACATTGCAATTCCGGAATTGAATTCCGTATTTACAATGTAAAGTTTTATATTTGTTTTTATGCAGATCAACCGAACGCTTAGCGATAAAATACAAAATGGTGTCAAAAATATGCCTGTTACGGCTATTTTAGGGGCTAGGCAAGTAGGGAAAACTACTTTGGCAAAAATTATATTAAGAAAATATGATAATGTAAAATACCTTGATTTAGAAAAGAGCACAGATCTTGAATTGATGCAGCATCCTGAGCAATATTTCAATTTAAATAAGAATGTATTTTTATATTGCATCGATGAAATCCAACTTAAGCCAAACCTTTTTAGCGCATTAAGGAGCTATGTTGATGAAAATAGTAAGGTTCGATTTTTAGTATTAGGTTCGGCTTCACCTGCGTTGCTACGCCAAAGTGCAGAAACCTTGGCAGGTAGAATCTTTTATTATGAGCTTAATCCGTTTAGCTATTTAGAAATTAAAGGGCATAAAACTCAAGAACAATATCATCTGTTAGGCGGGTTTCCTAAAAGTATTTTGTCGGATACTTCATTCGCTTTTGAATGGCTTCAAAATTTTGTGAAAACCTTTTTAGAAAGAGATTTGCAAATGTTTGGGTACACCATTCCTCCATTAATATTAAGGCGATTATGGATTATGCTGGCGCATTTAAACGGGCAGCTATCGAATTATGCTTCTTTGTCTCGTGCGATGGGGATAGATGAGAAAACCGTGAAAAAGTACATTGATATATTACATAATACCTATATGTTAAGGGTGTTGCAGCCTTATTATGTAAATGTGAAAAAGAGGTTGGTGAAGGCGCCCAAAATATACCTAAGAGACACAGGTATATTGCATAGCCTACTTGGTATTACTTCTTATGAAAACCTATACACAAACCCGATTTATGGTAGCTCTTGGGAAGGCCTTGTTATCGAAAACATTATATCCAAATTCCCGGATTGGGAGCCTTATTTTTATAAAACTACCGTTGGCGCTGAGATAGATTTAATTCTGGTAAAAGGGGTTGAGGTTATTGCTATTGAAATTAAGGCAAGCATTACCCCAAAACTAAATAAAGGGTTTTGGATTGCCAGGAAGGATATAAAGGCAACGAAGGCGTTTATTATTGCGCCCGTAAAAGAAACCTATGTATATAAGGATGATGTATTCGTCTATAATCTCGAAGCTTTTTTAAAGCTGGATATTAATATTCTGTAATTAATTATGTATATTTCAAGTTACATCTAACCTTGGCTTGATGAAAAAACTAATTACTATTCTTCCACTGCTACTAAGTGTTGTATATGGATGCTCTACTAGGGAGGAGAAAAAGGAAGAGGTTCATAAAGAACCAATTGTTCAAAAGCAAGATATCGTTAAGGAAGAGAAGCCTTTGGAAGTTA
>CAZDQR010000035.1:0-16918 GCA_964507315.1 uncultured Roseivirgaceae bacterium | reverse complement strand
ATATATGATGGGGCTATTGCTCCTTGGCGTAGTGAAACGATGAAGAAATGGGTGGTTCCATTAATTAATGAAGCTCCCACTTTAGGCTTTCCAATTCATCGACCCATCCAAGATCTTTCAGAAGAAGAGTACGATATGCTTTGGGAAGGGAAAGGGAAATTTAAAGGGTTAAATAAGTTTATTAAATTTTTGGAAGCACGAACCATTAAAATCCAATATCGTGTTATGCTTTCTCGCTATAGAGGGCGTACGGTTTGCTCCGATTGTAAAGGCACTCGCCTTCGTAAAGATGCTGCCTACGTGAAAGTAGCAGATAAGACCATCGTTGATATGGTGCTTATGCAGGTAGATGAACTAAATACTTTTTTTCAATCTATTAGGCTTAATAAGCATGATTTGGATATCTCTAAACGGATTGTGTTAGAAGTGCAAAGCAGATTAGGATATTTAAACAAAGTTGGGCTTGGCTATTTAACTTTAAACCGGAAAACGGCAACACTCTCTGGTGGCGAATATCAACGTATTAAACTTTCCACATCTTTAGGAAGTGTGTTGGTAGGTGCAATGTATATTTTAGATGAGCCTAGTATTGGCCTTCACCCGAAAGACACCCAAAAATTGGTAGAAGTACTTAATGAGCTAAAGTCAAAAGGGAATACGGTGATTGTAGTAGAGCATGAAGAGGAAGTTATGATGGCCGCTGATCAAATTATAGACATTGGGCCTGATGCTGGAGCACATGGTGGCGAATTAGTGTTTCAAGGCTCCATAAGTGATATTGCAAATGGCGATACCCATACTACTCGTTATTTATCAGGAAAGGATAAAATACAGGTTCCAGATCGCAGAAGAACCTGGAGTAAGTCTATTTCTATAATGGGAGCAAGAGAGAACAATTTAAAAAATGTATCTGTTGATTTTCCTATTGGGGTGCTTACTGCCATTACGGGGGTAAGTGGTTCAGGTAAATCAACCTTGGTAACTAAAATTCTATATCCGGCATTAGGCAAAATATTAGGTACAGTAAATACGGCTACAGGAAAGTTTGATCAACTTTCTGGCAATTATAAAGACATTGATCAAATTGAATTTGTAGATCAGAATCCAATTGGTAAATCGTCTCGGTCAAACCCTGTTACATATGTAAAGGCCTACGATGCTATTCGTCAACTCTTTGCCGATCAGCAATTATCGAAGCAACGAGGTTATAAACCTGCGCACTTTTCCTTTAATGTAGAAGGTGGGCGGTGCGAGACTTGCTCTGGAGAAGGTTCAGTTAAAATAGAAATGCAATTTATGGCCGATATTGTGCTCGATTGTGAGCAATGTAAAGGGCAGCGATTTAAGCGAGAAATTTTAGAAGTTACCTATAAAGATAAAAATATTAGTGAGGTGCTAAACCTTACTATTGATGAAGCCTTAGAATTCTTTACCGAAGTCTTGCCGGTTCATAGAAAACTCCTTCCGTTAGCCGAAGTTGGGCTAGGATATGTTACCCTTGGGCAGTCGTCTAGCTCGTTAAGTGGAGGCGAAGCCCAGCGCGTTAAATTAGCCTCGTTTTTAGGAAAAGGGAAAACAGGAAACCAAAATATTCTCTTCATATTTGATGAGCCAACTACAGGGTTGCATTTTCATGATATAAGTAAATTATTAAAGGCAATGAACGCCTTAATTGAGCAAGGAAATACGGTGTTGGTAATAGAACATAATGTGGAAATTATTAAATCGGCAGATTGGGTAATTGATCTTGGCCCAGAAGGGGGCGACAATGGCGGAGAAGTAAGTTTTGCAGGTTTACCGGAGGATTTAATAGCAGTTAAAAACAACCATACTGCTCATTTTTTAAGAGCAAAAATAGAGGGATAAATATCACATTAAGTCCCATAAATATATCATACCTTTACACCGATTTAAATAAAACCAAGTATCATAAAATCAACTAGTATCATGAGTCAGGAAGTTATCGAGCGAATTAAAAATCGCAGCAAAGGTGAACCAGAATTCCACCAAGCAATTGATGAGGTTTATCTCAATGTTGAAAAAATTATTGAGCAAAATCCTCAGTATAAAGACTTAAATATTTTTGAGCGTATTTCGGAGCCAGAAAGAACTATTATGTTTAGAGTGCCTTGGATGGATGACCAAGGAAATGTAAATGTGAATAGAGGGTACCGAGTACAGATGAACAGTGCTATTGGGCCTTATAAAGGAGGGCTTCGTTTTCACCCATCAGTTACATTAAGCGTACTTAAATTTTTAGCTTTTGAGCAAGTGTTTAAAAATGCACTTACTGGTCTGCCTATGGGTGGTGGTAAAGGGGGTAGTGATTTTGATCCAAAGGGAAAATCAGATTCTGAAGTAATGCGTTTTACGCAAAGCTTTATGCAAGAACTTGCCAAACATATTGGCCATAGAACAGATGTACCTGCCGGTGATATTGGGGTAGGTGGTAGAGAAATTGGCTACTTGTTCGGTATGTATAAAAAAATCAAGAACGAGTTTGTTGGTGTGCTTACAGGCAAAGGCCAAGGATGGGGCGGTAGCCGTATCAGACCTGAAGCTACGGGTTATGGACTTATTTATTTTGCAATGAATATGTTAGCTGCTAAAAATGATTCTCTTAAGGGGAAAAAATGTATTGTTTCTGGTTCAGGTAACGTGGCTCAGTTTGCGATGGAAAAAATTCTTCAAAATGGGGGTGTTCCATTAACTGCATCTGATTCTTCAGGATTTATTTATGATAAAGACGGCATTGATACTGATAAGCTTGCCTTTATTATGGATTTGAAGAATAATAAGCGTGGAAGAATTAAAGAATATGCTGATCAATACCCTTCAGCTGAATTCCATGCTTCGGATAGAAACGCAGATAGCAATCCTATTTGGGATATTACAGCTGATTGTGCTTTCCCTTGTGCTACTCAGAATGAGTTGAACATAAATGATGCTAAAAATTTGGTTAAGAATGGGGTTAAATTATTAGCTGAAGGAGCCAATATGCCAACTACACCAGATGCCATTGAATATGCCATTGAAAATGGTATTATGTATGCACCAGGTAAAGCATCTAATGCAGGTGGCGTTGCTACTTCTGGTCTAGAAATGTCGCAAAATTATGCAGGTGTTTATTGGACGAGCGAGGAAGTTGATTCTAAGCTTAAAGAGATTATGAAAAACATTCATGACCTTTGTATGGATACTGCAGAAAAGCACGGTTTTAAAGGAAACTATATGGCAGGAGCCAATATTGCAGGCTTTATTAAAGTAGCGGATGCTATGGTAGCGGAAGGTATTTTGTAGATAAAAGATTCCTAAGTATTAACTCTGTCAAAGTTCTAAACTTTGACAGAGTTTTTTGTTATACCTTTTCTATTCTTCTAATTGTAGATTGCTGTTAGAAAGAGTATTTGTTTCGGTGCTATGAAAATTAATATACTCTTCCTTGTTCCCAAACCACTCCAACACTAATTTTCTACTTAGTTTTGTTTCTCTTCCCTCTAAATGACTTTGGTAAGATGAGTAAGAGTAATCTCTAAAATCATTAACAAAACCATGTTTTTGAGGGTTAAAATGGATGTATTTGATAAGATTAGTTAAATAATTTTCGCTTTCTATTTTTATTCTATTGAATGGTGATTCGAATAAGCCTCCCGTTCTGCCAAAGGATTTATTAATTGCTTGGGTATAGCTACTAAAAAGTTTTGCAAATTGTTTGCTCACAGTAAAGTTGGCACTGTGTAATCCATAATTGTGCTTATCCTTATTTCTTTTTGAAAAAGTCTCCAATACGGATTGAGTTTTTACTTGAATCAGTATATGAAAATGATTACCCAATAAACAGTATGCAAATGTGTTGGCAACAGGTAAAATGTACTGGCTATATTTATTTAGGAAGTAGTTATAATTTCGCTCTGCTTTAAACAGTGTTTCACTATTTATTCCTCTGTTGTAAATATGATAAAAACAACCTGGCTCTAATATTTCTGCCTTCGCCATGTTTAAATTTACAACTATTTTTACCTCTGTCAAAGTTTAGAACTTTAACAGAGGTAATGAGTTAACCTACTCTCCTAAAATATCCGTCATCGCATTATTTCTAGGAATTAGCAAAAATGATTTTTGACGACCATTAATGTATCGTACTTGTTCCCCATCAAAAAACGCATCTTCTTCCAACATTATTCGTACTTCTTTATTCCACTCTTTAATAAACGTGGCTGCATTTAGCTCTATCGAGTAGGCCGTATTGGCATGGAGCAGATAATCTCCTGTAAAAGGAACTCCACCCTGTGAATCCCACATGCCCAAGGTAGTGCCTGCTGCATGACCATAATACCCAATTGGGTGGGTGTAAATAGAGGGTTTGATGCCTTCCTTAATTGCTTGTGCTCTCGACTCGGCTAACACCTCATTTCCTGTTTTGCCTACTTTGAAATTATCAGTAAAGATATCTTGTAAACGATTAGCATTTTTTAGAGCATCTTTTAGGTATTCTGGTGCTTCTGTTTCTCCTGGCCGAAGCATATAAGCGTGCTGTTGCGTATCCGTATTGAGTCGCAAATAAGTGATGCCAAAATCAACATGAAGTAGATCTCCTTTCTGGATGATGGTCTTTTCAGGGTGCTTATCAAACGTGCGTAAGTGGTCGAAATTTTCAGCATCAGAACGTTGTACCGAAACAGAAGGGTGGAACCATGTATCTAGCTTTAGTTCTTTTATTCTCTCTCGATACCACCAAACCACATCTTCGGTAGAGGTTACCCCTGCTTGAATCACTTTATCAGAAAAGCCTTCAGAAATTATTTCGTGTGCTATTTTTACAATCTGCTGGTAGATATCCATTTCAGATTGAGTTCTGGTTTCAATCCATCCAATAGCTAACTTCTCAGCACTCACAACTTTTGATTTGTATTTTTTAGGAAGCACCTTATAAAATGCTTCATACTCGTAATGAGTTAAGCCATCTGCTTGCCCAAAATGTTCTGACATATTTAATCCAATTTTTGAAGGTTTCTTGTCTTCAATGATTTCTTTTACTCGAGCCCATTGGTCGGGTTGTTTTTCTTTATCCCACGCTTTTTTAAATACTTTACCTACATCATAGCGAGCTACTGCCATGGTTTCAACAGGCTTACCATTACCTGGATTAAACATGATGAGAATAGTTCTTCTTCTAGCCGCATGCCACACTGCTGGGAGCATAGTTCTAATCACAGGGTCTTCGTTATACTCACGAGCCATAACAATCCACATATCAATGCCTTCTCGTTGCATTAACTCAGGTAGAACTAACTTCACTTTTTCCTCAAACAGTCTGTCTATTACTTCGGCTTGTATTCTTAGCGGGAGAATTACTGGAATTTTATTTTGTGATTGAGCTGTGAGCCCTGCCATGATTAAGAGAAAGGATAATAGTTTTTTCATTTTTAAGTCGTTTAATATATTTTATTCTTTCAGTAATAAGAACCTGGTGTAACTTCAGAAGTTATCTTTTGTTTAGATTTCTTCATGCCAATCATTGATGTAGCTATTTGTAAAAAGGGCTCAGTTGAGTTTTTCATTCTGAGGAACGAAGAATCATCTAATCAATGAAGTCAACTTTCTAAAGGGATAAGATTCCTCGTTCCTCGGAATAGAAAAAGACTCTTTTATCATTTTCTTGCTCTGCATAATTGTTTAATTAAAATTCATCTTCGATAGGCAACTATTCTTCTCCAGGCTGTTTCAATGTCCAATTTCCACGTTTTACCTTTTCGTCATCCACCATTTTTTTAACGTCTGCAAGGAGCTGCTTAGCATCATACACAATACCATCTTTTATCGTGTACTTAACACCACCAACTCTTACCACTTCATTTTCTTTGGTTAGTTTTATGGCTCCTGTTCCATAAAGCACTTTTAAGTTTACCAAGGGGTTTTCCTCTACCAAAATCATATCGGCTAGCTTTCCTACTTCAATAGAACCTAAATCCTTTTCTTGTCCTAAAAGCTCCGCTCCCATTAGCGTAGCAGCTCGGATTACTTCTAATGGATGGAAACCTGCTTCACGCAATAACTCAAGCTCACGAATGAAAGCAAAGCCATAGAGTTGGAAGATGAACCCAGAGTCAGAGCCAGCAGTAACGCGACCTCCTTTGTTTTTGTATTCATTTACAAATTGCATCCAAATTCGAAAATTTTCTTTCCAAGCTACTTCTTGCTCGGTTCCCCAATAATGCCAATAGGAGCCGTGAGATTCCATGCTTGGTTGGTAAAACTCCCAAAGGCCTGGAAGGGTATAGTTTTCGTGCCATTCAGCCCTACGAGCACGCATTAAATCCCTGCTTGCTTCATAAATATTAAACGTGGGGTCTAAGGTAAAATCTAGTGACAATAGCTCGTCCATTACAGCATTCCATTTTTCAGAACCTGGCTTAGCTGCTTGTTTCCAAAGTTTGCCCGCTTCTTCAAACCTGTTTTGCTCATTTTGGTAATTATAATCTAAGGGGTAGTGCTGAATAATCCTGTCTTCGAAAAGAGCTTCGGGTAAGCCATACCAATGCTCCATACTAGTTAAACCTGCTCTTGCGGAGTTTAGCACATTCCACCCTACTACATTTAGTTGTGCGTGATGACAAGCTGATCGTAAGCCTATTTTTTTATTTTCGTCTAAGGCTGCTGCCATGATATCGGGCGAGGCTCCAAAAAACTTAATACCATCTGCTCCGTTTTTTTGATTATCTCTTACCCATTCTCTGGCTTCTTCAGGGGTATTAATGCCGTTTTTTGCACCTTGCCCAAAAGCAGTATAAGCAAAAATACGTGGAGCTGTAATCTGATTTTTTAGGCTTTTTTCTTTGTGCTCTAATACCCAGTCTAACCCGTTTCCTGCTGAGGGGTCTCTGATGGAAGTAATTCCATGTGCCATCCAAAGCTTAAAAATATACTCGGCCGATTGGTCTTTACTTGTGCCTCCTATATGTGCATGTGAATCTATAAGGCCTG
Source organism: uncultured Roseivirgaceae bacterium (assembly GCA_964507315.1). GTDB lineage: Bacteria > Bacteroidota > Bacteroidia > Cytophagales > Cyclobacteriaceae > JAKISE01. The sequence continues at coordinate 9,934 of CAZDQR010000035.1, read as the reverse complement.
GTAAAAGGTACATTCCCTCGGCTTGAATTTCTTTATCTCCTGGATTTGCTTTTGGCCGTTTATCAGGGTTGATGGGCACACCTGGTGAGCCCACCATTTTAATTTGTGTAATTCGGTTGCCTTGGACTACTACATCCACTGGCCCAGTTGCAGGTGCTCCTGCACCATTAATGAGAGTTACGCCTCGTATAATAAGTTGTGTAAATGGCCCCTCTCCTTCGGCTCTATTGGGGGAGGGAGTAATTTGAGCAAAAAGGGTATTGGCACTAAGCCATATAATTGCTATTAATGCAATGTGGAAACGTTTCATAATTCTAACTTTTGATGATGAAGCATGAAATTTACCACAAATTGTTGGGATGCTCGAATGGAGCACTGAAAAACAGATTCATCTTTCGTTTAACTACTTGTTTGTGATAGTATTTGGAACCAATCTACCTTATTTTTACAAAATGAATTGGAATCAACTTTTATCATCTACTCGAACTAGTAGCAAAACGGCCGATAGCCAAAAAGAGCGAAGTAATTTTGAAGCGGATTATGATCGCATTATTTTTTCATATCCATTTCGAAGGCTTCAAGATAAAACACAGGTGTTTCCATTGCCAGAGCAAGATTTTGTGCATAATAGATTAACACATAGCTTGGAGGTATCTAGTGTGGGTAGAACCCTAGGTAAAAGAGCAGGCGAACAAATTATTAAAAAACATAAACTAACAGAAATTACAGCCAATGATATTGGCACGATTGTAAGTGCAGCGGCATTGGCTCACGATGTAGGTAATCCTCCATTTGGCCATTCTGGTGAAGAGTCTATATCAAGTTATTTTCAGAGAATGGATGCTGATAATTGGTTAAAAAAGAACTGTAATCCAGCCGAATGGGCTGATTTGATAAACTTTGAAGGAAACGCGCAAGGGTTTAGACTTATTAATCAGAAAGCGCAAGGGCTTATGTTAACTTATGCCACCTTGGGCGCGTTTACAAAATACCCGAAGCCAGCCTCTAGCCCCAAAATAGAAAGTAGAGTTAGTCAGAAAAAATATGGATTTTACCAAACGGAACAAACCGTATTTGAAACTGTGGCATCAGAGTTGGGCTTACACAAATTAGGAGAAGGGTCATATACAAGGCATCCGCTTGCATTTTTAGTGGAGGCGGCAGATGATATTTGCTATAATATTATAGACCTTGAAGATGGCTGTACACTTGGCCTTATTAGTATTGATGAAACCATAGAGTTGTTAAAACCTATTGTTGGAAATCGGTTTGACAGGCAAAAACTTGATGAGAAAAGGTTTTTACACGAAAAATTAGGCACCCTTAGAGCCTTGGCTATTAATGAGTTAATAAACCAATCGGTAGAAGTGTTTTTAGCAAATGAGGAAGCTATGTTAAAAGGAGATTTTGACACTTCATTAACCGATTTAATTCCAGCCTCTGAAGCACTATCGAAGATTAAAAGTATCTCTATTGATAAAATTTACCGAGCACAGATTGTGGTTGAAAAGGAAGTGGCTGGCTACGAAGTGCTAAATGGGTTACTCGAAATTTTAATGGGTTCGCTTATTGGCCATCTAAAAGGGGAGCCTAGCAAATATCATAAAATGATTAGGCGAACTCTGCCTGATTTTATTCAAGAAGCAGTGGAAATGCCTGCCTATGAAGCCACTCGAATTATGCTCGATTATATTTCAGGCATGACTGATAAGCATGCATTAACGCTATTCAGAAAATTAAAAGGGATGGTGTTACCTAGTTGGTAAAACTACCTAGAACTTATAAGTTAACTTTTTTCATTCTGAGGAACGAAGAATCTTCTTTTACTGGTATAATATTGTTGTATAGGATTCCTCGTTCCTTGGAATAGAAAAACACATTAGTTGATTAAGGGATACCCCGATATTTACCAAGAGGAAATTCGGAGTATGACGCTAGAGAGGTGAGTTTCTGCTGCTGTAAGCCAAATATTTCGATATTCGTGCCAGAACGATCTTGTTGAATGCTTTTCAACCTTCTTATTGATGTCGTCATTGTCTGGCGTAAGACTAGGCAATCTCGTCCGTTTATCAATGGACAAGATTGCCTGCCTTAATTATTTCGCCTCACTACTACTTTTAGCCTTCTTTTTCTTGGTAAAAACCAAGCCGTTTTCCTTCGTGTTAAAGTCAACTTTTATGGTATCGCCTTCAGATAAATCAGCCTTTAATATTTCTTCTGCAATAGGGTCTTCTAAGTACTTTTGGATGGCTCTATTCAAAGGCCTTGCTCCAAATTGAGGGTCATATCCTTTTTCTGCTACAAAGTCTTTTGCTTTTTTAGAAAGCTCTATTTTATACCCAAGGTCACCAATGCGTTTGAATAAATGTCCTAACGAAATATCAATTATCTGATGAATATGTTCTCGTTTTAAAGAATTGAACACAATTACATCATCCAAACGGTTTAAAAACTCTGGACTAAATGCCTTTTTGAGTGCTTTTTGAATAGTGGCACGCATTTCTTCATCCTCGTTCTTAACTTTTGCGCTAGAAGCAAATCCTATACCGGCACCAAAGTCTTTAAGATCACGTACTCCAATATTAGAAGTCATGATAATTATGGTATTTCTAAAATCCACCTTACGGCCAAGGCCATCTGTTAAAATACCGTCATCCAATACTTGCAATAATATATTAAACACATCTGGGTGTGCTTTCTCAATTTCATCTAGTAGAACAACGCTGTATGGCTTACGTCTCACCTTTTCGGTTAATTGGCCGCCTTCTTCATAACCCACATATCCAGGAGGGGCTCCCACCAAACGGGATACAGAGAATTTTTCCATGTACTCACTCATATCTATACGAATTAAGCTATCTGCTTTATCGAATAGGTTAGCTGAAAGCACCTTGGCTAGCTCTGTTTTTCCAACTCCTGTTGGACCCAAAAAGATAAAAGTCCCAATGGGTTTGTTGGGGTCTTTGAGCCCAACTCTAGTGCGTTGAATTGATTTAACTAGTTTTTTAATGGCACTTTCCTGTCCAATTACTTTCCCTCCAAGCTCATCGGCCATTACCAGCAATTTATTGCTTTCTTTTTCAGCAATTCGGTTGGCGGGTATGCCCGTCATCATAGCAATTACATCTGCAATATGCTCTTCATCTACTTCGTAACGTTGCTTCTCTGTTTCTGCCTCCCAGGCAGCTTTTGCTTCTTCAAGCTTTTGCTTTAACTGCTTCTCACTATCTCTGAGGCGTGCTGCTTCTTCGTATTTCTGACTACGAACAACAAGGTTTTTTTGCTCCTTTACCTCTTCAATTTCTTTTTCTAATTTTTCAATTTCTTTAGGAACGTGAATATTGTTAATATGTACACGGGCTCCTGCTTCATCTAACACATCAATGGCTTTATCGGGCAAATGGCGATCGCTAATATACCTGTCAGAAAGTTTTACACACGCTTCAATTGCTTCTTTGCTATAATTAACGTGGTGATGCTGCTCGTATTTATCTTTAATATTATCTAATATTTGAATGGTTTCTTCAGGGGTGGTTGCTTCTACCAAAACTACTTGAAATCTCCTTGCTAAGGCTCCATCTTTTTCAATATACTGTCGATACTCATCTAGGGTGGTTGCTCCAATACATTGTATTTCGCCACGGGCTAATGCCGGCTTAAACATGTTAGATGCATCTAAAGAACCAGAGGCTCCACCAGCACCAACAATGGTGTGCAATTCATCTATAAAAAGAATTACATCTGGTGATTTTTCAAGCTCGTTCATTACCGCTTTCATACGTTCTTCGAATTGACCACGATATTTTGTGCCTGCAACCAAGGAAGCTAAATCTAACGTAACTACTCGCTTGCCGAATAATATTCTTGATACCTTCTTTTGTACAATACGTAAGGCTAAACCTTCGGCAATGGCCGTTTTACCAACACCAGGCTCACCAATAAGAATAGGATTATTCTTTTTTCTTCGCGATAGCACTTGAGCCACGCGCTCAATTTCTTTTTCACGACCCACGATAGGGTCGAGTTTATTATCCTCAGCCATTTTGGTAAGGTCTCTCCCAAAATTATCGAGTACGGGTGTACGAGATTTTTCAGCTTTTCCACCAGAATCCTTACTTGGGGAGCCTGTTCCTTTGCTTGAACCTCCAAATAATTTAGATGAACCCTCGTCTTCATCTTCTGTTTCTGAAGAAGACATTGGCTGCTCTGTTTGGTATTCTAAAAGCTCACGAACAACCTCATAGGTGACTTCAAATTTCTGAAGGATTTTGCATCCTAAGTTAGACTCATCTCTTAGAATAGAAAGCAATAAATGTTCGGTGCCAATAAGGCTGCTTTTAAAGATTTTTGCTTCTAAATACGTTATTTTTAATACTTTTTCACTTTGGCGAGTTAAAGGAATATTGCTTGCCTTTTTCATTACGGTAGAGGCTGTACTTTGAGTGGCTTTTTCTATCCCCTCCCGTAAATCACTTGCTGAAACACTGAGCTTTCTTAATAGCTCAATGGCCACACCATCGCCTTCGCGAATCATTCCTAATAATAGATGTTCAGTTCCTATATAATCGTGGCCCAAACGCAGGGCCTCTTCTCTGCTAAGAGAGATTACTTCTTTTACTCGATTTGAAAATTTCGCTTCCATAATATTTCTTCGATATCAATGTGGTGTCAGTAACAAATAGACACCATGTAAATCTAAACGATTCTGCCTAATTAACAAGTAGAACAAATTTAAAATAACCCTAGTTCTTTAGTTAATTTGGGATCGAATTATTGTTCCTGCGTTAGGGCCTTCTGAAAAAAGCAAATCCAGGATGCTTAGGTTTGGTACAAAACTGCTGCCAAAAACTTGTTGGTACGTGGTATATTCTATTTTTATCGAGGAATTAAAAGGTTTTTTAGGGTGAATGCTCGAACGGAGGTCTAGTGTGGATATTTCTAATGATTTTTGATAAGAAGTAGTGAACTCTATTGGGGTTTTAATTTGCAAAAACTTAAGACATAATGTCAGAAGCTTATAATTAAGTGCGAAAAGAGTTGTGTGCTCTGCATATATTTCTTGCTTTATATAGTCAGCATAATACTCAAAAAAAGGAGCCTTTCCGTATGCAGATTTTATGGCACGCCAATGCCGGTTAGCCCATTTTTGAGCATGGTCTATGTTGATTTCGTTTATCTTAATTTTTTTCTGGCTCCCAATTAGAGGAATGGAAAAAGAATCAATCCCATTTGGAGTAAGGATGTTAGCTCGGTTACGATAAGTTTGTTTAACGAAATTTTCGTGCTGTTCTAAATACACTTTATCTGCCTTCGCGATTAAGGAAAAATAAGTGGTATTGGGTAGGTATTGTAAGTCGAGGAGGATTTGCATATTACAAAACGCTCAAATCTCCAGCTCCTTCTCTCACTAATTCTATTGTATCACCAGTACAATCTAATATGGTGGAGGCAGTATTATTTCCAAAACCTCCATCAATTACAATATCTACTTTGTTTGAATAGCGCTCGTAAATTAACTCTGGGTCGGTGGTGTATTCTACCACCTCATCTTCATCTCTAATTGAAGCCGTTATAATAGGGTTGCCAAGGGTCTCCACAATATGGGTGGTAATTAAATTATTTGGCACACGGATACCCACTGTTTTTTTATTAACATCGAGTAGTTTAGGCACTTTACCACTAGAGGGTAATATAAAAGTATATGGGCCAGGGAGCGCACGTTTCATTACTTTAAACACTTCGTTGGGCAGCTGTTTGGCATATTCCGATATCTGACTAATATCGGAACAGATAAATGATAGATTGAGGTGCTTTGACTTTACACCCAGTATTTGCACCAGCTTACTTACCGCTTTTTTATTAAATAAATCGCAGCCAATCCCATAAATGGTATCGGTAGGGTAAATTATAATGCCTCCATTTCTAAGCACGTTAACAACATTATCAATTTTGCGTTGCTCGGGGTTTTCGGGGTGGGTTTTGAGGTATTGTGCTTTCATAAGGTGGTAAAAATACAAAAACACTCCCCTTTGTCCCCTCTTGAGAGGGGATTTTAAGGACAGCTACCTTTATTGTCAGTAATCGTCCATTGAGGGAGTTGTGGGAAGGACGGAGGGTGTCTTTGCTAACTAGTTAAACAAAATAGCCAAAATCACCTCCTCAAATTGTAAAATGAACTTGTAATCCCCAACTTTGCCCTCTATTAACAAAAAACACTTTTATGATTAATAAAAGATCTATCTGGGCTTTCATGGTGTTAAGCTCTATCTTGGTTTCTTCTTTTGCCTATTATGCATATCAAATAATTTATACGCCTAATTTACAAGTAGCAAGAGAAAAAACGTATATAATGATTCCGACAGAAGGTGGTTTTGATGCTGTGCGTGATACTCTGTACAAATATGGCATCGTGCAGGATGTTGTTTCGTTTAGTTTTTTAGCAAAACTGATGAATTATACCACGGCAGTAAAACCTGGTATTTATGAAATTGGGCCAAATATGACCAATATTGCTGCCATTCGGCACTTACGGTCGGGTAATCAAGCAGCAACTTTTGTAACCTATAGTTATGGCAGAACTGTGCAAGACATTGCTGACCCAATGACTAAGAACATTGCTATTTCTAGTAAAGATTTTTTAGATGCAGTAGAAGAATACTCAAAATCTAACAGCGATGGGTTTACTAAAGAAACTATTATTGGTATGTTTATCCCAAACACATATCAAGTGTATTATACAATCACAGCTTCTGAGTTGGTAGAGAAGTTGAATAAGGAATACCATGTTTTTTGGAACAAAGAACGACTTACCGAGGCAGAGGAACTTGGGCTTTCGCCCAAAGAAGTAAGTTCGTTGGCATCTATTGTGCAAGCAGAAAGTGTAAAAGGAGATGAATCACCCATAATTGCAGGCCTTTATTATAACAGGCTAAAAAGAGGAATTCCTTTGCAAGCCGATCCTACCTTAATTTTTGCATCGGGAGATTTTACCATTAAGCGAGTGCTGAATAAGCATAAAGAAATTGATTCGCCTTACAACACCTACAAATACGCTGGCTTACCTCCCGGGCCTATAAATATGCCAAGTATTCAATCGATAGATGCAGTGTTGAATTACAAAAAACACAACTATATTTATATGTGTGCTAAAGAAGATTTTTCTGGATATCATAATTTTACATCGAACCTTAGCCAACATAATGTAAATGCTAAAAAATACCAACGTGCTTTAAGTGCGGAGATTCGAAAGGGTAAATTATTAGAAAATCAATCTGCACAACAGAATAAATAGTAATGTTTACAGCAGAATCAGAACTTAGAGTACGGTATGTAGAAACCGACCAAATGGGCTATTCGCACCATAGTAATTATATTATTTACTATGAATATGGTAGAGTAGAGGCGCTCAGAAGCTTGGGTATGAGTTATAAAGAGTTAGAGGATTCTGGAGTAATGATGCCCGTAATAGATAGTGGTTCGCGCTATATGAAGCCAGCTTTATATGATGATTTAATTAGAATAAAAGTAATTGTGCCAAGTTTACCCACGGCAAAGATGAGGTTTGAATATAAGCTTTTTGTGGAGGATAAATTAATACACGAAGGGCATACTACACTGGCTTTTGTTAATATGGAAACAGGCAGGCCTATGCGAGCACCAGAATCTATGATGAAACTATTAACGCCTTTTTATGAGTAAGACTAAAAGTAAACTAATTACTTACTTAAAGGCTCACCCGTTATTAGAACAGGTTGTTCTGCTCTTAAAACGAATTCGTTTTAAAGGAGATAAAATTTCGCTTTATTTTTTAATCAAAACCTTTATTGAAAAGGTACAAAAAGATGAGATTTTAGAACGAGCGAATGCTGTTGCTTTTAGTTTTACGATGTCTATTTTTCCTGCAGTAATATTTTTGTTTACACTCATCCCTTTTATCCATGATTTTATTCCTTCTGTAAATAGTGCTTCTATTATGGAGTTTATGGGTACGCTTATGCCACCTAATATGTTCGAAACAGTTGAAGCAACCATACAAGATATAGTAAGTCATTCGCGTGGAGGGCTTTTAACTTTTGGGGCATTAATGGCCTTGTTTTTAGCTACCAATGGCACAAACAGCTTAATGGTGGCATTCAATAGCAGGTACCAAACTAAACAAAAAAGAAATTTTATTCAACAAAGGTTAGTCGCTCTTTGGTTAACCTTAATAATGGCGTTTGTGTTAGTACTAGCAATTCTTTTGCTAGTAGGTGGGCAGTTAGCTATTGATTATTTAGTTGAGGTTTCTATTTTTGATATTGATAGTTATGTGCTTTATTTAGCCAAATTTATAAGGTTGTTGGTTCTTTTTATTGTGTTTGCAATTGCGATATCATCTCTGTTTTATTTTGGATCTGAAGTAGATCAGAAATGGAGTTTTTTCTCCTATGGTTCTATTAGTGCTACGGTTTTAACTTTAGGAGTATCCTATATTTTTTCTACCTACATTTCGAGCTTTGGTACGTATAATAAGCTTTATGGCTCTATTGGAGCAATGTTGGCATTAATGTTTTGGATTATGTTAATATCTATCATTCTGTTAGTTTGTTATGAAATAAATGCGAGTGTACATCATGCAGTTCAGCTTACAAGAGATAAGCAAAAGCACCACATGTTAGAAGAGGAATAGCTACTCAGCCAATTGTAATTAATAGGCCATTCAATATTTCTTGGTTAGCTAATCAAGTGGTTTGTGCTCAAATAATGGGCTTGGAAGAGCCCAGAGATTATCGAGTCTTACGCTCGATAATGATGAAAGTATCTCTTTTCTGCCATAAAGCGGAGTTGCATTTTTGATGCCACAATGTTTGGAAAACTAGATTGGGTAAATAGTTGTCAAAGAGGAATAAAAAATTTGTGGTTCTCTATTGCATAAAAAATAAGATCTACTACATTTGCACTCCGAATCACAAACCAGAGGTTTAAACCTCGAACTCACAGAGGAGTGGCAGAGTGGTCGAATGCACTGGTCTTGAAAACCAGCGTACTGTAAGGTACCGGGGGTTCGAATCCCTCCTCCTCTGCAAAAGCCCTCCGTTTATTAACGGGGGGCTTTTTTTATTCGTAACAATTCGTATTTATTTCTCTAGAAACCCCTTTTTTATCAATAATGGGTCAATCTCAGGCTCTCTTCCTCTAAATTCTTTATAAAGCTCCATACCAGGCTTGGTTCCTCCTTGGCTTAGCATATGGCGGTATTTCTTTGCTGTTTCCTGATCAAAAACACTTGTTTCTTTAAAGGCTTGGAATGCATCTGCATCTAATACCTCCGACCATAGGTAGCTATAATACCCTGCAGAATAACTTGGGTCTCCACCAAAAATATGGTTGTAATAAGTGCTTCGGTATCTAGGTATAATCTGCTTAATCAAGCCAATTTTATCCATTTGGCTTTTCTCAAATGCGCGAGCTTCTTGTTCTTCGGTGGTGGTAAGCGTATGCCAAGCCATATCTAAATAAGCGGCAGCCATGTACTCAACGGTACCAAACCCTTGGTTAAATTTACCTGAAGCTTTAATTTTTTTTATAAGCTCATCTGGTATGGCTTCTCCAGTTTTATAATGCTTTGCATATAGTTTTAAAACATCGGGTTCGCCCATCCAGTTTTCCATTACTTGCGAAGGAAATTCTACAAAATCTCTGGGTACATTGGTGCCCGATAAAGATTCATATTTTACGTTTGATAACAAACCGTGTAAGGCATGGCCAAACTCATGGAAGAGCGTTTGTGCTTCTCCAAAAGATAATAAGGAAGGAGATGATTCCGTTGGAGGAGGAAAATTAAAGTTGTTTGTCACAATTGGAGTTACCATTCCATCCACATTAGATTGTGCTCTAAGGTCGTTCATCCAAGCACCACCACGTTTGCTTTCACGGATAAAGAAATCCATATAAA